>NZ_JBEYZW010000020.1:0-101651 GCF_040646215.1 Streptomyces sp. NPDC046215
GTGCAGAGCGCCTATCTGCTGGCCGAAGAGCACGACTTGGCGGGCTGCGCCTGTGCAGGGCTGCCCCGCACCGAAGAGATCCGGGAACTGGGCTCAGTGGTGCGCCGGGCCGCCCGGTGTGCTGGCGGGGTCGTCGCCCGCGGCGGCGGCCTCTTCGCTGTAGATGTCCGGTTCCAGGTAGACCACGCGGGCGATGGGGACCGCCGCGCGGATCCGGGACTCGGCGGCGTCGATCGCGCGGGCGACCTCGACGGCGGTGGCCTCGCGCGGCACCGCGATCTTGGCGGCGACCAGCAGTTCCTCGGGGCCGAGGTGCAGCGTGCGCATGTGGATGACGCGGGTCACGGACTCGCCGTCGACGGCGGCGGTGCGGATCCGGGCGACCTGCTCGGGGCCGGCGGCCTCGCCGAGCAGCAGCGACTTGGTCTCGGCGGCCAGGACCAGGGCGATCAGGACGAGCAGGGCGCCGATGCACAGCGTTCCGACGCCGTCCCAGAGGCCGTCCCCGGTGGCCATCGTCAGCAGCACGCCGCCGAGCGCGAGCACCAAGCCGACGAGGGCGCCGAGGTCTTCGAGGAGGACGACGGGCAGCTCGGGGGCCTTGGCCGTGCGGATGAAGGAGCCCCAGGACTGCTTGCCGCGCAGGGCGTTGGACTCCTTGATGGCCGTGCGGAAGGAGAAGCTCTCGGCGATGATCGCGAAGGCGAGCACGCCGACCGGCCAGTACCAGTTGTCCAGTTCGTGCGGGTGCTTGATCTTCTCGTAGCCCTCGTAGAGGGCGAAGACGCCACCGATGGTGAACAGGACGATGGAGACGAGGAACCCGTAGATGTAGCGCTCGCGGCCGTAGCCGAAGGGGTGTTCCTCGCTCGCCTTCTTCTGCGCCTTCTTGCCGCCGAGCAGGAGCAGCGCCTGGTTGCCGGAGTCGGCGACCGAGTGCACCCCTTCGGCGAGCATCGACGACGAGCCGCTGAACGCGAACGCGACGAATTTCGCCACGGCGATGGCCAGATTCGCGCCGAGCGCGGCGACGATGGCCTTGGTTCCGCCTGATGCACTCATATGTGCGTGTTGTCCCTTCCGCCCCTGGAGTTGCTTTGCATTTCCTTTACGGCGGGACATTGTTGCAGCCGTCGGGCCGGGCCGCGCGTCAGGTCGCAACCGTGGCGCGGAAGACCGTGGCGCCCTCCCCGGTGAGCTCCACCCGCTCGTCGGCGCGGACGAACGCGGACTCGCCCTGGTGGAGCGGGAGCTCGGTGCCGTCGGGGGCGTGCACGAGAGCGGTGCCCGCGGTGCACAGGAGGATCTGCGGAGCGCCCGCCTCCAGGGTGACCGGGGCTTCGGCGGGGGCGAGGGCGTACCGCGAGAGGCGGAACTCGTCGATGGGGGCCGGGTAGACCTCCTCGCCGCCGGCGTCGGCCTCCGGGCGCAGGACGGCCGGGGCGGTGCTCTCGAAGCGGACGACGCGCAGCAGTTCGGGGACGTCGATGTGCTTCGGCGTCAGGCCGCAGCGCAGGACGTTGTCGGAGGTGGCCATGATTTCGACGCCGAGGCCGTCGAGGTAGGCGTGGGGGACGCCGGCGCCCAGGTACAGGGCCTCGCCGGGGAGGAGGCGCACGTGGTTGAGCAGCATGGCGGCGATGACGCCGGGGTCGCCCGGGTAGTGGCGGGCGATGTCGGCGTAGGCGGCGTACGCGGCCCGGTGCGGCCCCTCCTCGGCGGCGAGGCGCTCCGCGGCGGCGGAGGCGGCGGCGACGGTCTCGGCCATCGCGCCGTGGTCGGCCGTCAGGACCGCGGTGAGGACCTCGCGCAGGGCGTCCGCTTCGGGCTGGGCGTGCAGGAGGTCGACGTAGGGCTTGAGGGAGTCCACGTCGAGTGCGGCGAGCAGGTCGGCGGTGGCGGCGGGGGCGCGGAAGCCGCAGAGGCCGTCGAAGGGGGTGAGGGCGCAGATCAGTTCGGGCTTGTGGTTGGGGTCCTTGTACGTGCGGTGCGGGGCGTCGGCGGGGACGCCGCGCCGCTCCTCGTCGGCGAAGCCCGCCTCCGCCTGGGCGCGGTCGGGGTGGACCTGGAGGGAGAGGGGGGAGGCGGCGGCGAGGAGCTTGAGCAGGAACGGCAGCCGGGGGCCGAAGCGGCGGACGGCCTCGGTGCCGAGCTCGCCCTCGGGGTCGGCGGCGATGGCCTCGGACAGGGGGCGCGGGCCGGAGCCGCGGTCCACGTGGGACGGGGCGCCGGGGTGGGCGCCCAGCCACAGTTCGGCCTGCGGCTCGCCGGTGGGGGCGGTGCCGAGCAGCTCGGGGATCGCGGTGGTGGAGCCCCAGGCGTAGGGGCGCACGGTGTTGGCGAGGCGGTCCATGGGCGCTGTGGTTCCTGACTGTTCGGACGGAGGGGTTCCGGTTCGCGGCCGGGACGGTGTTTCCGCTCTGTGCTGCTCTGTGCTGTGCTGCGTTTCTCGCGGTGCGGCGCTGTCGCGCCACCCGTTCTACGGGGTGGAGGCGAGCGCCAGGTAGACGGCGGCGAAATCCGTGATGGCGAGGAGCTCCGCGGCGGTTTCCAGGGGCGTGTCGCCCTCGGCGGGCTCCAGCTCGCTGATGGGCGTCTCGCGTTGCAGGGCGAGCTCGCGGGCGGCGGGGCCCGGTGAGGTGATACCCGGCTCCTGCTCGCGGAGGAGGACGATCCGGGCGTGCAGCGCCTCCGGTTCCTCGACGCGGTCGCGGAAGAACTCCTCGGGGTCGGCCCCGGCCGCGAAGGCACCGGAGAGCAGGGTGCCGTGGGCGGTGAGCGCCTCGGGGAGCTCGGCGGCGAGCGCGGGGCGCCCGGCGAGGGCGGGCAGGACCATCGCGAAGTGACGGCCGGCCGCGGCGGCGAGCTCGCCCTCGGTCCAGATGAGCGGGAGGGTGTCCGCCAGCTCGGCCGCCAGGGTCTTGGCGGGGTTGCTGTAGGTGGCGACGGCGGGCCCGCAGCGCTCGGCGACCTGGTCCAGGCGGTCGGCGAGGGCGTCAACCGCGGCGGCGTCCGCGCTGAGCAGGCCGATGCGGTCGGCGAGGGCCAGCAGCGGGGTGAGCAGCGACCAGAGGGTGCCGGGGCCGACGGGGAGCGCCGCGCGGGCTTCCGCCGGGGCCTCGCCCGGTGTCCGGGGCTCGCTCGGGGAGTCGGTCAGCGGGATCGCGAGGCCGCGGGCCTGGGTGGTGGCGTCGGCCAGGGGCGAGCCGGCCGGAGTGACACAGACGACGGAGCAGCCCCGGCGGTACGCCTGTTCGAGGAGGATGGCCAGGCCGGGTTCGGTGCCGTCCGGGGTGGCGACGAGGAGCAGGTCCAGGGGGCCCGTCCAGCCGGGGAGCGTCCACGTCAGGGCGCCGGGGGCGGGGGCCACGCCGGTCGGCCGGATCAGGCTGACCGGGGCGGTGCCGGTGGCCAGCGCCGCGAGGAGGTCCGCGACGCAGCCGGCGGCGGGGCCGGGGCCCGCGACGAGGACCGCCCGGGGGCGGCCGTCGGGCCGCAGGCCGTCGACGCCCGCCTCGGCGGTGTTGCGGGCGGCCGTGCGGACCCGTGCGCCGGACTCCGCGGCGCCCCGGAGCAGGCCGTGGACGTCGGCGCGGGACAGGGCGTCGGGGTCATCGAGGAGTGACTCGTCGAACACCGTGGATCAGCCTCCGATCGCCGTGGCGTAACGCCGTGCGGGGTGCCTGGCCGGGCCGGCGGTGACGGGCCAGGCGGGCGGGGTCAGGCGGGGCGCCGGGCCTCGTCCACGAGCAGGACGGGGATGTCGTCACGGACGGGGTAGGCCAGGCCGCAGCTCCGGCTCTCGCACACCAGCTCGGGAGTCTCCTCGGAGGCGTTCTCCTCACGGAGGGGCGCGTGGCACGCCGGGCAGGCGAGGATCTCCAGGAGACCGGCTTCGAGCGGCATGGGGGTTCCCTTTCGGCGTGTGTGATGCTGTCGGGCCAGCCTAGTCGCTCGCGCTGGGCGGTGGTGGGGATGTGGGGGTGCCGCTGCGCGGCGGGCGGCCTGCCGGCGCCTCGGTGGCACAGCCGCGGCGGGCGGGCCCGAACCCGGCCGGGAGACGAGAGGGCGCACACCCGTCAGAGCCCCGCCGCTCCGCCGCAGGCGGCACGCGGCACGCGTAGGGCGGAGATGTGGGGCCGCCTGCCGGCAGGCGACAGGGTGCCGGGCTCCGGGCCCGGCAGCCCGCGCGGAACAGCTGCGGCCGGTCCCCGGCCCTGCCGGGTAGCTCCGGGCGCCTCGGAGCCCCAGCCAGGGCAGGAAGACCCGCGCCCGTCGAAGCCTCACCGCCCCACCGCACGCAGCACTCGAAGGGGCAGGGATGTGCGGATGCCGCCGCACGGCAGGCGGCCTGCCGGCCGGAGGCCCGGCCCTGCCGGTGGCAGAAGGGCCCCACCCGTCAGAGCCCCACCGCCGCGGCACGCGTGCAGCGGGGATGCCGCCGCGCGGCGCGCGGCCTGCCCGCCGGCGGTGCGGTACCCGGGCCCCGGCCCGGGAGCTCGCGGAACAGCCGCGGCCGCGCGCCTCCGGCGCCCCGGCCGGCAGGCCCGGCCTGCCGGGGCAGGAGGGCACCCCCGCCCGTCAGACCCTCACCGCCCCGCCGCAGGCGTCACGCGCGGACGATCGCCAAAACCTCGTCGCGGACGCGCCGCACCGTCGCCTCGTCCCGCGCCTCGACGTTCAGGCGCAGGAGCGGTTCGGTGTTGGAGGCCCGGAGGTTGAACCACCAGTCCGGGGTGGTGACCGTCAGGCCGTCGAGGTCGTCCAGCTCGGCGTTCTCCAGGCCCTCGTAGGCGGCTCTGACGGCGGCGGCCCTGCCCGCCTGGTCGGCGACCGTGCTGTTGATCTCGCCGGAGGCCGCGTAGCGGTCGTACTGGGCGACCAGCTCCGAGAGCGGGCCGTCCTGGCCGCCGAGGGCCGCGAGGACGTGCATGGCCGCGAGCATGCCCGTGTCGGCGTTCCAGAAGTCGCGGAAGTAGTAGTGCGCGGAGTGCTCGCCGCCGAAGATCGCGCCGGTGGTGGCCATCTCCTGCTTGATGAAGGAGTGCCCCACGCGCGTGCGGACCGCTTCGCCGCCGTTCTCCTTGACGACCTCCGGCACCGACCAGGAGGTGATCAGGTTGTGGATGACGGTGCCGCCGGGGTGCTTGGCCAGCTCGCGGGCCGCGACCAGGGCGGTGATCGCGGACGGGGAGACCGGGTCGCCGTTGCCGTCGACGACGAAGCAGCGGTCCGCGTCGCCGTCGAAGGCCAGCCCGATGTCGGCGCCGACCTCGCGCACCCGCGCCTGCAGGTCGACGAGGTTCTTCGGGTCGAGGGGGTTGGCCTCGTGGTTGGGGAAGGTGCCGTCCAACTCGAAGTACAGCGCGTCGAGTTCGACGGGCAGGCCGTCGAGCACGGTGGGGACGGTGTGGCCGCCCATGCCGTTGCCCGCGTCGACCACGACCTTCAGCGGCCGGATGCCGGACAGGTCGACCAGGCTCCGCAGGTGCGCCGCGTAGCCGCCGAGGACGTCCCGCTGGGTGATCGTGCCCGCGCTCGCCGCCGGCTCGGGGGCCCCGGCCTCCAGCCAGCCCTCCACGAGGGCCCGGATGTCGGCGAGACCGCTGTCCTGGCCGACCGGTGCCGCGCCGGCCCGGCACATCTTGATGCCGTTGTACTGGGCGGGGTTGTGGGAGGCCGTGAACATGGCGCCGGGCAGCCCGAGGGCTCCGCTGGCGTAGTACAGCTCGTCGGTGGAACACAGCCCGATCTCCGTGACGTCCACGCCACGCGCCGCGGCGCCTTCCGCGAACGCGCGGGACAGGCCGGGCGACGACGGGCGCATGTCGTGCCCGACCACGATCGCGTCCGCGGCCGTCACCTGGGCGAAGGCCGCGCCGAACAGCCGGGCCATCGGCTCGTCCCACTGGTCCGGGACGACGCCACGCACGTCGTACGCCTTCACGATCTGCGACAGATCAGCCACGGCCAACCCCCTCCTGGAGTCCTGTACGGGAAGACAAACCTACCCGGCACCACCGACAACGCGGCCACGGGAGGAGTGACGGACGGGACCGCCGTTGACGGCGGACGGGGCCCACCAGGGCTCGGGGCGTCAGGAGTCGGGTGAGCGGAGCACCCTGAGGTGGCCTCGGCGGGCGACCTCCATCGGATCGGCCTCGCGGCCGTTGGGCCCGACGGCGCCGGGGGTGCCGCCGCCCTGGCCCGCGAGACGTTCCTGCGGCCGGGCCGCCTCGCGCACCGCGTTGGCGAGCGCTTCGAGGTCGTCGCCGCTGGGCCGGGCGGGGCCCGTGTCGACGGCGAGACGGACGACGTCCCACCCGCGCGGCGCGGTCAGCCGCTCGGAGTGCGGGGCGCACAGGTCATAGCAATGGGGTTCGGCGTAGGTGGCGAGCGGGCCGAGAACGGCGGTCGAATCGGCGTAGACGTACGTCAGCGTCGCGACGGCCGGGCGGCCGCACGCGGTGCGCGAACAGCGACGTACAGGGCTCACGAGGTTGGACGGTACCGCACTCTTGAGCGGTCCGCGACGACTCACCCCCGGCTCACCCCTCCGTGTCGTCCCGGTTCAGCCCGCGAAACGGCCTCCGTACCGCCTCGTTGACCTGCGCGGAGGCGTCGGAAGAAGGTACGGACGGGGAGCAAATCTGTCACCAACCTGCCCGCACCATGTCATTCACCCTGGGTCATCCCGTCCTGGACATGGCCGTAATCGATCGCATAGGCGGCAGGAACGTTCATCGAGCGACATGCGGTGGTTGTGCGATCACTAGGTGCGCACGGCCGGCCGGCGGATACCCTCGGGAGTGATGGACAGCCCCGTACCTCCTCGTCACACCGGCCCGCGACCACGCCACCGGGACCGCCACGGGCGCGGCATGCGCGGACCGATCGCCCCGCCCCAAGTACCGCTGTCGGTCAGCCGCGGCGAGGCGTTCATCGATCTGGTGCACGACTCGGCGGAGCGGCTGGAGCGGCGCTGGCCGCAGCTGTCCGCGGTCGACTTCGTCGTCCGCGAGGTGCCGGTCACCAGCCGCGACGCGCCGAGCCCGGTGGGCGATCCGGAGGGCCTGGACTCCTTCGACTTCGACGGCGACTCCGTGCCGCTGGGCCGGTACGTGGCCGCGCACGGCGACGCCCCCGACCGGATCGTGATCTACCGCCGGCCGGTGGAGATCCGCACGAAGAGCCGCGACGAGCGGGCCCTGCTCGTCCACGAGGTCGTGGTCGAACAGGTCGCCGAACTTCTCGGGCTCGCACCGGAGTCGGTCGACCCCCGCTACGGGCAGGACTGAGCACGGCCGGCAGGGCCTGCCGGCCGGCGTCAGCGGTTCAGCATGGACAGGTCCTGTTCGGCCTCCGGGACGGCCACGGTGGAACGGTCGTCCGGAAGCGGCTGGATCGTGAACATGGGAACGCCGTCCTTGGGCAGGGCGAGCATCCGGGACGCGTGCACCGGGCCCCCCGAGACCTTCTCCACGGTCACCGCGTACGTCCCCTTGAGCCCCGCCGGCTGCGGCGGCTCGACCGTCGTGGTGGTGCCCGCCTTGACCGTGTACGTCTTGCTGACGGGAGTGCCGCCCTCGCTGCCCGCCGAGGAGGTGACCTTCACCCGGGCCGCCTCCTTGCCGGGGGCGACCAGGGCGAGGGTGCTGCCCTTGGGGCGGTTGTCGGCGGCGGTGCCCCGCCCTTCGACGCGCGGCGTCCCGGGGATGAACGCCGTCTCCTGCTTGTCGTCCTTGCCCCGTGTGATCCGCAGCCCGGCGACGACCGGCGCGCTCTTGCCGTCGGCGGTCAGCAGGAGCGAGCCGGCCTCGCCCTTGGCGACGTCACCCAGGTCGGCGGACGCCGTCATGCCGCTCTTGACGTGAAGGGTCTCGTGGCCGGCCGGGGTGATCGAACCCGTCGGGCCGGCGAAGCGCAGCTTGAGGTCGGCGTCGTCCGCCCCGGGTGCGAAGGCGACGAGCCGCACGGAGGTCGCGTCGGCCGGGATGCCCGGGAGGACCACGTCGTGGGACGGCTCGGCGGACGGCGGCAGCCAGTCGCCGCCCAGCTTCTCGTCGGCCGCCTGAAGGCCGGCGCCCACCCGGCCCGAGCGGGCCGCCACATGGAGCGTCACATCGTCCGCGGGGGCGTCCGTGAGGGTCGACAGGAGCACCGGCACGGTGGAGCGCGGCGGGAGATTGACGCCCTCTCCGGCGGCGGCCTTGATGCGGCCGTCCTTGCCGTAGAGCTCCAGATCGACGACCGCGGCCGCGGTGTCGGGGTTGGTCAGGTGGATGTAGTCCTGACGGCTCTTGGCGGTGCTCGCGCCCGGGAACCAGAAGGACGCGCCGGGGGCCGCACAGGTCAGCCCGTGCAGTCCGCGGCCGCTGCCCGCGCTGACGACGGTGCTCTGCTGCACGGTCCAGCCGGGGGCGAGCGCGCCGTCCGCGGTGCCGATGAGGGCGGGGGCGTCGGAGCGGCCGGTGGTGGCCGTGACCGGCTTGCCGGGCTCCTTGGCGGAGAGCACCGGGGTGCCGGGCGCGACCGCGCCCTTGCCGTCCGGCTTCTTCTCCGTGCCGCTCTTGTCGCCCTTGGCGCCCTGTTCGCCCTTGGCGTCGTTCTTCGCGGCGCCCGGCGTCTGTCCGGCGGCCGCCAGGAGGTCCGCGGCGGCCTTCCGGCCCGCCGGGGCGCCGGTGCCGCCCGCTGGGGTGAACGCCGTGTAGGCCGTCTCCCCCACGTCCGAGGAGGTGGGCGCCGGGCAGAGGGCCATGGAGCGCTGCACGGGCAGCCGGGCGGGTGCCTTCGCGGCCGTTCCAGCGGTGCCCTCGGGCGCCTGGAGGGTGGCGAGCCCGGCGATCGCGGCGAGGGCCGCGACGGCACCGGACAGGGACAGGGTGGTGCGCTTCACTGCTGCTCGCTCCCGTCGCGGTGGGGCCGGTGCGGGCCGCCGTCGCCGTACGTCGTGTCATAGGGCCGCTGCGGGTCGTCCGTGCCCTGCCGGCCGTAGCTGTACGGGTCGTAGGCGCCCCCGTCCTGCGGGTAGGCCGCCTGGTACGGAGCCTGCTGCTGATAGCCGCCGTTCCCGTACGGGTCCTGCTGCGGGTAGGAGCCGTCGTAGGTCCCGGCGTAGGGGTCCGCCTCGTAGGGCTGCTGTCCGTAGGGCGGGTAGCCCTGCTGGTCGCTCCCCCAGCCGTCGCCCTGCGGCGTGCTCTGCCCGTACTGCTGCTGGTGCGGCACCGCGGCGTACGGGTCGGCCGTCTGCGGGCCGTACGGGTCCTCCAGGGGCTCCGCGGCCGGCGTCTCGGGTGCCGCCGGCCCGGCCGGCTGCCCGGCCGGCTGCGCGGCTTCGGCGGCGGCCCGCAGCCTGCGGGCCCGGCGGCCCTCTCCCGCGGCGGGCTGCGCCGGTACGGACGGTGCCGCGGGAGCGGCCGCGGCGGCGGAGGGCGGGCTGCCCGGCTCCGGCAGGTCGTCGTCGACCTCGCGCCGGCGGCCCGGCAGGGCGAGCACCACCAGGACGGCCGCGAGCAGCCCCTGGGTCCACATCCACGCCGTGTGCGGCAGGGGTGTGGCGTACGTCAGGACGAGCTTTCCGCCGCTCGCCGGGAGGGTGAAGCCCTGGGCCCAGCCGTCGACCGTGGTGCCCTTGAGCGGCTTGCCGTTCACGGTGGCCTGCCAGCCGGGCGCGGCCTTGTCGGCGATCCGCAGCACGCGGCCCTCGGGGCCGCCGGGGATCGTGGCGCGGGCCCCGACGGGCCCGGCCGCGACGGCGGCCGGCGCGGCGTTCCGCGCGCCGCCCGTGACGGTGATGCGGGCGACCTCCCGGTCGACCCGCCACAGCGAGCTGCGGTCCTGCCGGCTCAGCCGGGTGAGGCCCGGCGTGGTGTCCAGGACGCGGGCCATGTCCTTCGGCGCGCTGTCGCGGACGAGCACGTAGCCGACGGCGTAGCCGCCGAGGAGGCCCGCCTGGTCGGCGCCGGAGCCCGCGACGAGCCCGGCGACGACGGAGTCGAGCTTGGTGTCGCGGCCCGCGGCGGCGGCCTGTTCGGCGTCGCCGAGCCGCGCGCCCGAGCCGCGGACGAGGGTGTAGGTGACGCGGCCGGTGTCCCCGTCGAGGACGAGAGTGCGGGCCCGGTCGCGGGTGGCGGCCTCCTCCGCGACGAACGCGGGGACCTGGTCCGGGGAGCGGCGCGCGAGCGGCCCGTCCGCGCCGTCGGCCGCCCAGGCGGCGACGGCGGCCAGCGGGGCCACGGCCGCCGCCACGGCGATGAGGGCGGCGACGGGCTGCCGCCAGCCGAAGCTGAGCGCCGCGACGCGCTCCCGCGCGCCCTCGGCGCCCACGGCGGCGGCGGCGATGAGGGCCAGGCCGTAGACGAGGGTGGCGGGCCCGGCCCAGCCCGAGGTGTTGGCGAACACCGCGCACAGCAGGGCGCCCAGGGCCACCGTCCAGGCCGCGCGGACCGCGAGCTGCCGGTCGGCGCGCAGCAGGGCGGCCAGCGCGGCCAGGACGACGCCGGTGAACAGCAGCCCGCCGAAGGTCTTGGGGCCGCCGGGGTCGCCCGCCAGCAGGTGCAGCGCGGAGGTCCCGCCGTGCCCGTAGTCGATCCCGGCCTCTTGGAGGAAGCGGGAGGGGTGCGCGAACAGCCCGAGCGACCAGGGGGCGAGGACCGCGACGGGGGTGAGGACGACCGCGAGGAACCGCGGCCCGTGGACGGCCGCCTGTCCGCCGCCGCCCCGCGCGCAGTGCAGGGCCAGCACCCCGAGGCCCAGGACGGCGGCGAGCGGCCACACGACGGGGGTGAAGGCGGTGATGACGGTGAGCAGGAGGGCGTAGGCCCAGGAGGCGCGCCAGGAGGGCCGTGCGCCGGGGGCGCGGAGTCCCGCCGCCGCGACGGCCGCGCGGGCGGTCAGCGGCAGCAGGACCGCCAGGACGGCGGTGCCCAGCCTGCCGGTGGCGAGGGCGCCGGTCGCGGCGGGCAGGAAGGCGTAGGCGACGCTCGCCCAGGCGCGCAGCAGGCGGGAGGAGACCAGCGGCCGGGAGGCGAAGTAGGCGGTGAGTCCGGCCAGGGGCACCGAGCAGACCAGCAGCAGGGTGAGGGTGAAGCCCGTGGAGCCGAGGAAGAGCGTCGACAGGGCGGCGAGGACCGCCAGGTACGGCGGTGCGCTGCCGGTGTTGCCGACGCCGACCGGGTGCCAGCCGTCGGTGTAGCGGGCCCAGAGGTCGGAGGCCCCCTCGGGGGCGGGCAGCAGGGCGCCGCCGGAGAGGGAACCGCCGCCGAACAGGGAGCGGCAGGCGACGACCGAGACGAGCAGCAGGAGGGCGAACAGGACGGGGGCAGGTTTTCGAGCGATGCGCTTGAGTCGCGCAAACTGTTCGATTTCCAGGAAGTCCGCGTCGTCGCCGCCGGGTCCGGACTCGACGGCACCGTGGCGTCCGGCGGAGGAGAGTTCGGCGTCGGAGCGGCCGCCGAGGCTGCTCGCCAGTTGCTCGACGGTGGCCCGGAGCGTGGCGCCGGGCGGTGGGAACAGCGGCCGCAGTTCGCTCGCGGCGACGGCGGGTGCGCCGCGTCTCTTGCGGGCGGCCCGCAGCCGGCCGGGGCGCAGCAGGGTGCCGAAGAGGCCGGTGATTTCGTCCAGGGCCTGTGCGGGCGCCTTGCCGAGGAGGTAGCCGGCGGTGCGCAGGAGGGTGCCGACGACGAGCCGGAGCATGACGTACGGCAGGAGCGCGCCGCGGGTGTTGGCGAGGAGGGTGTAGACGGCGCCGGCCTTGTCGACGCGGTGCGGGTTGACGGAGGAGCGGCCCGCGCAGTCGACGGGGCGGCGTTCGCGGGCGGCGGCCTCGGCGTGGCGCAGTACGGCGTCGGGGGCGACGAGGACGCGGTGGCCGGCGGCGTGGGCGCGCCAGCACAGGTCGACGTCGTCGCGCATGAGGGGCAGCCGGGGGTCGAAGCCGCCGAGCTGTTCGTAGACGTCGCGGCGCACCAGCATGCCGGCGGTGGACACGGACAGCACGGAGCGGATCTGGTCGTGCTGGCCCTGGTCCTGTTCGCGGCGTTCCAGGCCGGTCCAGCGGCGGCCGCTGCGGGCGATGGACACACCGGTTTCCAGCAGTTGCCTGCGGTCGTACCAGCTGCGCAGCTTGGGGCCGATGACGGCGGCGTCGGGCTCGGCGTCGGCGACGCGCAGGAGTTCGTGCAGGGCGCCGGGCTCGGGGGCGCAGTCGTCGTGGAGCAGCCACAGCCACTGGACGGGGTCGAGCTGCCCGTGGCCCCTGCTGGACTGCCCGGGCTGCCCGGGCTGGTCCTGCTGGTCGTAAGGGTCCTCGCTCCAGGTGCGGCTGACGGGGTCCCAGCCGCTGGAGCGCTGGAGGTACGGCAGGGTCTCGGGGTCCGGGGCGGGGGCGGCGCGGACGGCCTCGTCGACGGCGGCGCCGAAGCCGGCGCGGCGGGCGAGGTGGAGGACCCGGTCGTCGCCGAGGGCCTCGGCGAGGAGCCGGGCGGAGTCGTCGGTGCTGCTGGTGTCGGCGCCCACGGCGTTCTGCACGGGCCGTTCCTGGCCGAGGAGGCCGGCGAGGGCCTCGGGCAGCCAGCGCGCGCCGTCGTGGGTGACGAGCACGGCGGTGACGACGTGGCGGGGGAAGGCCGGGGGGACGGCGGGGTCGAACGTCGCAGAGGTGGCCGGGTAGTGGGCCGCCGTATTGCTGTGCACGGACATCGAGGTACGGGCCCTCCGGCCGGGGTCCGGGGCGGCACCCCGGAAGACTGCTGGACTGCGTCGGACGGTGCGCGCCCTTCGGGGGCGGGCGGTGCGTCGCGGACGGGCCCCCACACTAGTGGCTGTGCACACAGCGGTCCGCCTCCTGTGGGCGGTACCCCGGAGACGGACCGGTCGTCATGGGTGAAGTCATTTCAGGGACGTGGGCCGGTGGCGCCCTTCGGTTCCCTCGGGTCTTCAGTTACCCGGGCCGGTCTTCCATAAGACCGTTCATCAGATCCCCAGGATCTGTGTGACCTATCTGATCTGTCTGATTCGTCAGACCAATCGACCTATCAGACCGCGGCCTTTTTGAGGCGGCGGCGCTCACGCTCGGACAAACCTCCCCAGATGCCGAAGCGTTCGTCATTGGCAAGGGCATATTCAAGGCACTCCGAGCGGACCTCGCAGGCGAGGCAGACCTTCTTCGCCTCACGCGTGGACCCGCCCTTTTCGGGGAAGAAGGACTCGGGATCGGTCTGGGCGCACAGCGCGCGCTCCTGCCAGCCGAGCTCCTCGTCCGCCTCCTCGACCAGCAGTTGCTGAAACAGCTCGGTCATGTGCGCCCCTCGTCTGTCAATTGCGTCCCCGTGATGCCTTCATCAAAGCGGCAGAACGACACGGGTGAAATTACAAGTGTGCCGATCCGGGCCAGTCAAGCCGAGGTCTGCTATTGGGCCCCTTATTCACTCTGCGGAACCAAAGCTAAGCAGAAAGTGCCCAAAACATTACAAGTCTGGACACATCCATACGCCCGCCACGCCAGTCCCGCTCCTCTCCGTAAGGAGGAGGACGCCGCACGCGCCCGTCCCGTTGCACCGTCCGGCCGAACGATGTTTACGGTCCCGGCTGGAGCGCCACCTGTCCGCGACCCCCTACAGACAAACCTTTCAGCACCCACAGTAACCGGATGAGGTGAAAGATTACCCCCAAATCGGACACGAGGTTGACAGAGCGCGGTCGCGCCCGCCACCTTGGTCACATGCCAGCAACCGCCGCCCTCAGCCTGACCCGCTCCTACGGGTCCCGCTGCGCCGTGCAGGCACGCTGTCGCTGTTCCAGCTGTTGATGCCCCCGCGCTCCAGCTGAATTTCTCCGCTCCAGAACGCTCCGCCCCGCTTTGCCCGCAGAGCCCGCGCTTTTCGCGCGCGTCGACGCGCATTCCGTGTCACCGCTCTGTCCGCCACTGCGCCCCCAGCACTCCTGCCGAGGAAACCCCGCACATGAACAGCGATGTCCAGATCGCCGGCGACCCGCTCGCCGTCCCGCACCTGATGCCGCCGGTGCCCGCCCACCCCGCCACCGTCGCCGAGTTCGCCGGCCTGGCCCGCGCCGTCGCCGCCGACCGCTCGTCCTGGGCGCACCTCGTCCGCTACGACGCCGCCAGCCGCTGGTACCACCGGCTGCGCACCGGCCCGGGCTACGAGGTGTGGCTGCTCAGCTGGGTGCCCGGCCAGGGCAGCGGGCCGCACGACCACGGCCCGTCCTCCGGCGTGCTGACCGTCCTGGCGGGTGAACTGACCGAGATCGCCGGCAGCACCGGCTCGCCGGGCGGCGCGCGGCGCACGCTCCGCGCCGGTGCCCAGCGCGTCTTCGCGCCCGGCTACGCCCACGAGGTCGTCAACGACTCCCTGGCCCCGGCCGTCAGCCTGCACATCTACTCCCCCGGCCTGACCGAGATGCCGATGCACCGGCCGCGGCAGGTCTCCGCCGCCCTGCCGCCCGCCACCCGGAGTGTCGTACCCGGCTGAGAGACTGCGCCCATGCAGCGCATTGTGGTTCTGGCCGGCGGGATCGGGGGCGCCCGCTTCCTCCGCGGCCTCAAGTCAGCAGTCCCCGACGCGGACATCACCGTCATCGGGAACACCGGAGACGACATCCACCTGTTCGGGCTCAAGGTCTGCCCCGACCTCGACACCGTGATGTACACGCTCGGCGGAGGCATCCACGAGGAGCAGGGGTGGGGCAGATCCGACGAGTCCTTCGCGGTGAAGGAGGAGTTGGCGGCGTACGGCGTGGGGCCCGAGTGGTTCGGGCTCGGCGACCGTGATTTCGCCACCCACATCGTCCGCACCCAGATGATCGCCGCCGGCTTCCCGCTGAGCGCGGTCACCGAGGCGCTCTGCCGGCGCTGGCAGCCCGGGGTGCGTCTGCTGCCGATGAGTGACGACCGCGTCGAGACGCACGTCCTGATCGACGACCCCGACGGAGAGGGCCGCAAGGCCGTCCACTTCCAGGAGTACTGGGTGCGGCTGCGCGCGGCCGCCGCCGCGCACGCGATCGTGCCCGTCGGCGCGGAGCAGGCCAAGCCCGCGCCCGGGGTGCTGGAGGCCCTCGCCGAGGCGGACGTCATCCTCTTCCCGCCGTCCAACCCCGTCGTCAGCGTCGGCACGATCCTCGCCGTCCCGGGCATCCGCGAGGCCGTCGCCGATGCCGGGGTGCCGGTCGTGGGCCTGTCCCCCATCGTCGGGGACGCGCCGGTGCGCGGCATGGCCGACAAGGTCCTGGCCGCCGTCGGCGTCGAGTCCACGGCCGCCGCCGTCGCCCGGCACTACGGCTCCGGCCTCCTCGACGGCTGGCTGGTCGACACGGTGGACGCCGGGCGGGTCGGCGAGGTCGAGGCCGCGGGCATCCGCTGCCGGGCGGTGCCGCTGATGATGACCGACACCGAGGCCACGGCCCGGATGGCCGCCGAGGCGCTCCGGCTCGCCGAGGAGGTGCGCGGATGAGCACGCCGCCCGGGTACCGCGTCTGGGCCCTGCCCGGCATCCCCGAGGTGCGGCCGGGGGACGACCTCGTGAAGCTGCTGTCGGCCGCGGCCACCGCGGACGGGACGCCGGGGCTCGCCGACGGCGACATCCTGCTCGTCACCTCCAAGATCGTCAGCAAGGCCGAGGGCCGGATCCTCCGGGCCGCGGACCGCGAGGCCGCCATAGACGCCGAGGCCGTCCGGGTCGTGGCCCGGCGCGGCGGGCTGCGCATCGTCCAGAACCGGCTCGGGCTGGTCATGGCCGCGGCCGGGGTCGACGCCTCCAACACCGAGGCCGGCACGGTGCTGCTGCTGCCCGAGGATCCGGACGCCTCCGCCCGCGCGCTGCGCGCGGGGCTGCGGGAGACGCTCGGCGTGGACGTCGGCGTCGTCATCACCGACACCTTCGGGCGCCCCTGGCGCAGCGGGCTGACGGACGTCGCGATCGGGGCGGCCGGGGTGCGCGTCCTGGACGACCTGCGGGGCGGCGAGGACACGCACGGCAATCCCCTCAGTGTCACGGTCGTGGCCACCGGTGACGAACTGGCCGCCGCGGGCGACCTGGTCAAGGGCAAGACCGGGGGGCTGCCGGTCGCCGTCGTGCGGGGGCTCGCCCACGCGGTGACGGGCGGGGCCGCCGGTGCAGCCGCGGGCGAGGACGGCCCGGGGGCGCGGGCGCTGGTGCGGAGCGCCGAGGACGACATGTTCCGCCTGGGGACGTCCGAGGCCGTGCGGGAAGCCGTCTCGCTGCGGCGCACGGTCCGGGAGTTCACGGACGCCCCCGTCGACGGGGGCGCCGTGCGGCGGGCCGTCGAGGCGGCCGTCACCGCCCCGGCACCGCATCACACGACGCCGTGGCGGTTCGTCCTGCTGGAGTCGGAGGAGTCGCGGACGCGGCTGCTCGACGCCATGCGGGACGCGTGGATCGCCGACCTGCGCGGGGACGGCTTCAGCGAGGAGAGCATCGCCAAGCGGATCCGGCGGGGGGACGTGCTGCGCAAGGCGCCCTACCTGGTGGTGCCGTGCCTGGTCATGGACGGCTCGCACACGTACCCGGACGCGCGGCGCAACGCCGCCGAGCGGGAGATGTTCGTCGTCGCGGCGGGGGCGGGCGTACAGAACTTCCTCGTCGCGCTGGCCGGCGAGCGGCTGGGCTCGGCATGGGTGTCCTCGACGATGTTCTGCGCCGACGTCGTGCGGGACGTGCTGGACCTGCCGCGGGAGTGGGACCCGATGGGGGCGGTGGCGGTGGGTCACGCGGCCGCACCGCCGAAGCCGCGGGCGGCCCGGGGGGCCGACGCGTTCATCTCGGTGCGCTAGCCCCTCCGGGGCGGGTTTCGTTGTCACCGCGGCGCCGCCGCACGGGCGGCGGGGCCGTGGTGACCGCCGTGCGGCTCCTGTTCGCCGGGTATCGGGGCCGCCTGGCCCCGCCGACGCCCACGGCCACGGCGGTGAGGCGGGCAGCCCGCGGCCCCGGTGGCCGCGCGCCTGACCCCCGCCGACACCTGCGGGCACGTCCGTGGGGCGGGCGGCCTGCGGCCCCGGCGGCCTCCGCGCCGCTCCCGCACACCCGGTTCCGGACATCTGTCGCCGATGCCGACGGCCAGGGCCGTGAGGCGGGCATCTCAATGCCGCTCCCGTACGCCGGTTTCGGGCCCGATTGTTCCCCGCCGACACCAGTGGCCAGAGCCGTGAGGCGGGCGGCCTGCGGCCCCGGCGGCCTCCGTGCCGTTCCTTACGCCGGGTTTCAGGCGCCCGTCCCCACCGACGCCGACGGCAAGACGAACGGCCTGCCGCCCTCGTCACCCCGCGCCGTTCCCGCCCCGGGTCTCACCACCCCCTGATGTCGTTCACCGAGAACCGCGGCGCCCTGCGGGGCTGCGGGCGGGACGTCAGGAGGATCAGGCGGCACGCCCGGTGGCGCTGGCCCGCGTACGGGGTCAGGAGCGTCAGCATGCCCGCGTCGTCCGTGCCGCGGGTGCCCGTGAGGGCGTAGCCGACGGTCTTGGGCAGGTGGAGGTCGCCCACCGTCACCGCGTCCGCCGCGCCGTTGCTGCGCTGGAGGGTCTCGGCCGCGGTCCACGGGCCGATGCCCGGCACCGCCCGGAGGCGGGCCGCGGCCGCCGTCTCCTCCATCGCGGCCGCCTCCTCCAGTCGGGCCGCCACCCGGGCCGCGCGGACGATCGTCGCCGAGCGCTTGCCGTCGACGCCCGCCCGGTGCCACTCCCAGGAGGGGATCAGGGCCCAGCCCCGGGCGTCCGGCATGACCCGCATCCGGGTGGCCGGGCCGGTGCCCGGGCCCGGGGCGGGCTCGCCGTGCCGCTGGAGGAGCAGGCGCCAGGCCCGGTACGCCTCGTCGGCGGTGACCTTCTGTTCCAGGATCGAGGGGATCAGCGACTCCAGGACCAGCCCGGTGCGGGCGAGCCGGAGGCCGGGGTGGCGGCGGTGCGCCTCGTGCAGGAGGCGGTGGCGCGGGGTGAAGGCGGCGGGGTCGTCCCGTTCCCCGAGGAGCTCCGGGAGGTGTTCGAGCAGCCACTCGCCGCCCGGGCCCCACGCCTCGGCCCGGACGCGGCCCTCCGCCGCCCGCAGGTGCAGGGTGCCGGGGCCCTCGGGGGTCCGGCTGGCCCGCCAGAACGAGCCGTCCCCCGGGGCCTGGAAGGCCGGGTCGCCGGGGCCGCGCGCGAGGACGCCGAGCGTGCGCCCCAGGTCGTACGGGCCCGGCGGGGCCCATGTGCGCGTCGCCATCCGGCCAGGGTACGTCCGGACAGTGACAACCGGAGGGACTCGTTCCGGAGCTCGGCCCCCGATGACGGGAGGGCCGCACCCGTCCGGATATTTCACCCGGACGGGTGAGCCGGCCCTACTGGTCCGAGGAGAACCGGATCGACTTCGGCGGGAGCTCCGCGCCGCACCAGATGCGGGCACCGCCCCGCAGTTCGTTGTCGGCCCCGACCCGGGCCGCGTCACCGATGACCGCGCCGTCGAGGACCGTGCGGGCCCCGATCACCGCTCCCGCGCCCACGAGCGAGTCGCGGATGTCGGCGCCCGCCTCGATGACCGCGCCGTCCAGGACGGTGCTGCCGTCGATCCGCGCGCCCGCCGCCACCCGCGCGCCCGCGCCGATGACCGTGCCGCCCGTGAGCTTGGCGTCCGGGGCGACCTCCGCGGTGTCCAGGACCAGCCGGTCGCCGCAGCGGCCGGGCACGGCCGGGGACGGGGCACGGCCCAGCACCAGGTCCGCCGAGCCGCGGACGAACGCCTGCGGGGTGCCGAGGTCGAGCCAGTAGGTGGAGTCGACCATGCCCTGGAGGTGGGCCCCGGAGGCGAGGAGTCCGGGGAACGTCTCACGTTCGACGGAGACGGGGCGGCCCGCGGGGATGGAGTCGATCACCGAGCGGTTGAAGACGTACGCGCCCGCGTTGATCTGGTCGGTGACGATCTCCTCGGGCGTCTGCGGCTTCTCCAGGAAGGCCGTGACCCGCCCGTCGGGGTCCGTGGGCACCAGACCGAACGCCCGGGGGTCCTCGACCCGGGTGAGGTGCAGGGAGACGTCCGCGCCCGCCGAGCGGTGGGTGTCGACCAGCGCCTCGATGTCGAGGCCGGTGAGGATGTCCCCGTTGAAGATCAGCACGGGGTCGTCCGGGCCGGAGCGCAGCTTCTCGGCGACGTTGCGGATGGCTCCGCCGGTGCCCAGCGGCTCAACCTCGGTGACGTACTCCAGGTGCAGACCCAGGGCCGAACCGTCGCCGAAGTACGGCTCGAAGACCTCGGCCAGGTACGACGTGGCGAGCACGATGTGTTCGACCCCTGCCGCTCGTGCCCGCGCCAGCTGGTGCGTGAGGAACGGGACGCCGGCCGCCGGAACCATGGGTTTGGGCGTGTGCACCGTGAGCGGGCGCAGCCTCGTCCCCTTGCCACCGACCAGGAGGATCGCTTCAGTCACCTTGTCGTCTCTGCTTCCTGCTGGGGCCGGGCCGTAATCGGCGGCCAGTGTATGCAGACCGGCGGGGCCTCCGTTGCCCGGTCAGCGGCCCTGGAGGCGGGCGGCGGCCGTGCGGGCGGCGCCGAGCCTGCCGTAGAGCCGGTCGCCGGGGCACTCCGTGGCGTAGCCGTCACGGTGTCCGGAGATGACCTTGAGCTTGACGGAGGTCCCCTTCTTGAACAAATTGCCGCCGGCGGACACCAGGGTGGTCGTGCCGAGCGGGTTGGCGCCGAAGAGGCCGAGCTTCCATGCGGTGAGGGAGGCCAGGGCCTTCACGGTCGCGGCGGGCGGGTTGGTCGTTCCGAATGATCCGAGGACGGCGATGCCCATGCTGTTGCTGTTGAAACCGAGGGTGTGGGCGCCCAAGACGGCCTTGGCCACGCCACCTGCGCGACCCTCGTAGATCGACCCGCACTTGTCCAGGAGGAAGTTGTAGCCGAGGTCCCGCCAACCGCTGCTCACGACGTGGTAGCGGTAGATACCTCGGATGACCGAGGACGACTGCGCACAGGTGTAGCGGTTGCCGGAGGCCGTGTGGTGGACGAAGGCGGCCCGCACCCGCTTGGTGTAGGAGAAGCCCTTCTCGCGCAGCGACTCGTCGGCGCCCCAGCCGGCGCGGGTGACGATACGCGGGCGCGGGCCGACGTAGCGGCCCCCGGCGGCCACGGAATCGTCCTGCGGATCGGCTCCCTCCGCGCTGTCGGCGGCCTCTTCGACGAGGTCGGTGACCCGCGGAATGGTGAGCTCCCCGAGGTCGGGGATGTCGGAGAGGCCACCGGTGCCCGTGGTGTCCGTGGTGTCCGTGGTCTCGGCGGGGTCGTCGGTCCGCCGCCCCCCGGTTCCGGCGGCGGCGATGTCGGCCTCGGAGGCGGGCTTGTCGAGCGCCGGGATCTCCGTCGCGCCCAGCGGCGCGAGCGGGAGATTGGCCGTGGAGCTGGCCAGTTCCTCCTCGGTGAGGTCCGGGGGCGCGGCGGCGCGCGCGCCCCGCGCCGGGGCGGGGTCCACGCCGGGGTCGACGAGCTCCAGGCGCAGGCCGGCGGGCAGGGACCGGCCTTCGGGCGTCCGGTCCGCCAGGGCGTCGGGGCGGACCCGGACCTGGATGGCGTCGGAGGCGCCGACCCACAGCGGTGCGGTGGAGCCGCGCAGGCGTCCACCGCGTGCCTCGGGCGAGCCGAGGTCGGGGCGGTCGTCGTCGTGGGTCTGCACGTCCTGCCAGCCCGACCAGGCGCCGCTGCCCACCGCGCGCGTGCGCACCTGGGCGCGGCCGCGGAGTTCGGCGGTCGCGTCGTCCCAGACGATGCCGACGAGCGAGAAGGGTTCGACCTCCTGCTGCGGCAGGCCCTGCTCCTTGGCCGGCCCGCCGACCCGCGCCCGGTCCGCGGTGCCGAGCGTCACCAGGGGCAGCGACTGCGTCGAGCCGGGCACGGACACGGGGCGGAGGGCCGCCGGCACGGAGCCCCGCGCGCCGGGGCGCTCGGGGGAGGTGGCGGGAGAGGCGGGGGAGCTGGCGAGGAACGGCAGGGTGAGGGCGGCGGCGCAGGCGGTCACGGTCGAAGAGACGAGGATTCCACGCATGAGACGATCCTGGTCATATCGTCTCAACTCTGTCCATTCTCAACATGACGGCCTGTCGGTCGCCCCACCCGTCCGGCCCCGCCGCCCGGACGGCCCGTCAAGGCCCTTCCGGCGCCTCCCCGCGTACCCTGAGGCCGATGAACGCCACCGATCGCACCCCCGCCGACCTGCTGCGTTCCGCGCTCGCCGCGGACCCGGCCCGCCCGCTCGTGACCTTCTACGACGACGCCACGGGCGAGCGCGTGGAATTGTCCGTGGCCACCTTCGCCAATTGGGTGGCGAAGACCGCCAATCTGCTCCAGGGTGACCTCGCCTCCGGGCCCGGGGACCGCCTCGCGCTGCACCTTCCCGCCCACTGGCAGACCGCCGTCTGGCTGCTCGCCTGCTCCTCGGTCGGCGTGGTGGCCGAGGTCGGCGGCGATGCGGCCGACGCCGATGTGGTCGTCAGCGGTCCGGACACCCTGGAGCAGGCGCGCGCCTGCTCCGGAGAGCGCGTGGCGCTCGCCCTGCGCCCCCTGGGTGGCCGGTTCCCCCAGTTGCCGGAGGGCTTCGCGGACTACGCCGTCGAGGTACCGAGCCAGGGTGACCGCTTCGCCCCCTTCGCCCCGGTGGACCCGGACGCCCCCGCCCTCACCGTCGGCGGACTGGAGCTGACGGGCGCGCAACTGGTCGAGCGCGCCCGCACGGACGCCTTCCAGCACGGTCTCGGGGCCGGCTCGCGGATGCTCTCCGGCCTGCCGTACGACACCTGGGACGGGCTCTCCGCCGGGCTGTTCGCCCCGCTCGCCGCGGGCGGGTCCGTCGTGCTGTGCCGCAACCTCGACCGGCTCTCCCAAGGCGGGCTGGAGAAGCGCCGGGAGAGTGAGCGCGTCACCGTGACGGCCCTCTGACGCTGCCGCATCGCCCCGACCGCGCGATGATCGGGGGATCAGGCCGATCCCCGGCACAGCAGAGCAGGCAGCGCGCGGCGCACACCGCGCGGACCAGGCCCCTACGGAGGCACGTACCACCCGGTGAGGGAGGGCGCAGCCGTGAACCAGACCTTCGACGCGCTCTCCACCGCGCCGCGCCCGCCCCGGCGCCGCCGGCTGCGCTGGCTGGCGCTGGGGCTCGCGGTGCTGCTGGTCGCGGCCCTCGCGGTGGGGTGGGTGCTGTACCAGCGGCTCGACAGCAACATCACCACCGACACCGCCACGGCGAACGAGCTGGCGCGCTACGAGAAGGAGCGCCCCACCGCGCTGGTGGCGGGCGCCCAGAACGTCCTGATCATCGGCTCCGACACCCGTGGCGGCCCCGGCAACGGCGCGTACGGCGAGGACAGCGGCACCCAGCGCTCGGACACCACGATCCTGCTGCACGTGGCCGCCGACCGGCGCAGCGCGACCGCCGTCAGCCTCCCGCGCGATCTGATGGCGAAGATCCCGGCCTGCCGGCGGCCGGACGGCACCGAGACCAGCGAGCGGTTCGCCCAGTTCAACTGGGCGTACGAGCTGGCGGGGGCGGCCTGCACGATCCGGACGGTCGAGAACATCAGTGGCATCCGCGTCAACCACCACGTGATCGTCGACTTCAACGGCTTCAAGCGGCTGGTGGACGCGGTCGACGGGGTCGAGGTGTGCCTGGAGCAGCCCATGGACGACCCGGAGGCCCGGCTGAAGCTGCCCGGGGGCCGGCAGGTGCTGCACGGGGAGCAGGCGCTGGGGTACGTCCGGGCCCGGTACAGCCTGGGCAACGGCAGCGACACCGAGCGGATGGGCCGACAGCAGGCGTTCCTGGGCGGGCTGTTCAAGGAGATGCAGAGCAACGGGGTGCTGCTGAACCCCGCCCGGCTCTATCCGGTGCTCGACGCGGCGACCTCCTCGCTGACCACCGACGCCGGGCTGGACACGCTGCGGAAGATGTACGACCTGGTGCGCACCGTGCGGGGCATCCCCAGTGAGCGCGTGCAGTTCCTGACGGTGCCGCGGCGCCCCTACGAGCACAACCCGGACCGCGACGAGCTCGTGCAGCCGGACGCGGACCAGCTCTTCAAGCAACTCCGTGAGGACCGGCCGGTGTCGGTCAGCAAGCACGTCAGGGCGGCGGGCGACAAGCCGGGGGGCGCGGGTCCACGGGGGCTGAGGTCCGAGGACGAGCCCGCAGAGCCCGTCGAGCCGGAGGCGACAGAAGTGACGGAGGGGGGCGAAGCGTCCACCGAGCCGGGCGCCTCACCGTCCCCGCCGGCCTCGCCGCTGCCCACCACGCCCCCCACGTACGAGGGAACCACCGCCGCACACGGCAACTGCGGATGAACCGCCCGAACCGTATGATCAGGTTTTTCGGCGCGGCGAAAGGATTGGGCAGATTGCCCAGTTGTAGGGGAGTGCAATTTGTCACCGGCGTCGCTCGACGCTGAACTGGGCGGATAGTGTGAGCGATCCGGTGCGCACGGCCGGCAGACCGCGCACTGCAAAACGACGTGACCGAGCGCCTCATGGGGGGTAGGCGCCGCGTGGCACCGACGGAGGATTCAAGCGACCGTGGACGCGCAAGGCCGTGGGC
Source organism: Streptomyces sp. NPDC046215 (assembly GCF_040646215.1). Taxonomy (NCBI): domain Bacteria; kingdom Bacillati; phylum Actinomycetota; class Actinomycetes; order Kitasatosporales; family Streptomycetaceae; genus Streptomyces; species Streptomyces sp. NPDC046215. The sequence continues at coordinate 23,586 of NZ_JBEYZW010000020.1, forward strand.
GGGCGGGCGGCATCGACCCCGCCGACCAGTGGGTCTTCGACCCTGAAACCGGCAGCTACCAGCTGCGTCTCGAGCAAGCCGAGGAGTCGGAGAAAGCCCCCGGGGCAAGCTCATCCACCACTGCCGCACCGGCCGCTCCCGCTCCGCGACGACGGGTCACGGAGGCCGAGCCCGGCCGCCGTGCCGTGCCCGGACAGCGCGGCGGCGGCCGCCGCTCGGGGGCCAGGCCGACCACGGGCCGGCGCAAGCCGAAGCCGAAGCAGACCGCCAAGAAGAAGGTCATGCTGTGGACGGGCGGCACCCTCGCCTTCGTCCTGGTCGGCGGCTCGGTGGGCGCGTACCTGCTCTACCAGCACTTCAACAACAACCTGAACAAGATCGACGTCGGGGTGGACAACGCCGCCGTCACCAAGGGCCCGGTCAACATCCTCGTCATCGGCACCGACAAACGTGACGGCAAGGGCAACCAGGGCTACGGCGACGAGGGCAGCGTCGGCCACGCGGACACCACGCTGCTCTTCCACGTCTCCGAGGACCGGTCCAACGCCACCGCGCTCTCCATCCCGCGCGACATGATCACCGACATTCCGGACTGCCCGACCAAGAAGGACGGCACCACCCGGACCATCCCCGGCTCCAAGGGCGTCCGCTTCAACGAGAGCCTGGGCCAGGAGGAGCGGGACCCGGGCTGCACCTGGCGGACCGTCGAGCAGCTCACCGGCCTGAAGGTCAGTCACTTCATGATGGCCGACTTCAACGCCGTCAAGCAGATGTCGTCGGCGGTGGGCGGTGTCGAGGTGTGCCTGGCCAAGGACATCGACGACCCCAAGTCGCACCTCAAGCTCGGCAAGGGCCGGCACAAGATCGAGGGCGAGGACGCGCTCGCGTTCGTCCGCACCCGGCACAGCGTCGGCTTCGAGAGCGACCTGGACCGCATCAAGCTCCAGCAGCAGTTCCTGAGCTCGATGATCCGGGAGATGAAGTCCGACGACACCTTCACCAACCCCAAGAAGCTCTACAAGCTCGGTGACGCGGCGACCAAGTCGCTGACGGTGGACACCGGAATAGGGTCCGTCAGCAACCTGACGAAGCTGGCGAAGGACCTCAGCCGGGTCAACCTCAAGAACATCTCCTTCGTGACCGTGCCCGTCATCGACAACCCCGTCGAGGGCAAGAACCACCGGACGGTCGTGCTCGACAAGGCGAAGGCCGAGCCCCTCTTCGCCATGGTCCGCAAGGACGTCTCCCTCACCGAGGTGAAGGAGAAGGAGAAGAAGGCCCAGGAGAAGCAGGACGCCGAGCAGGAGGCGCTGCTCAAGGGCCCGAAGGCCGCGGCCGCCACGGTGCGCGCCAAGGTGCGCAACGGCAGCGGTCGCATCGGTGCCGCGCAGGAGGCCGTCGCCTGGATGCAGAACTCCCAGGGGATGCGGCTGACGAGCAACGGCGGCAACGCGCCCGGCGGCAGGAAGCTGGACAAGACGGTCCTGGAGTTCGCCCCCAACCAGGCCGATCAGGCGCGCAAGCTCGCCGAGGCCATGGGGCTGCCCGTCGAGGCCCTCAAGCAGGGCTCGGCGGACGCCGCCCCGACGGTGGAGATGACGCTGACGCTCGGCGCCGACTTCAAGGCCGCGGGCACCCCGATTTCGGTGCCGACGCCGGAAAAGGCGCCGGAAGGCATTCAAAAGGTCGAAGCGGACGACAAGAACATCTGCGCCAAGTGAACCTCGCCCCCGTCCGGACGCATCTCACTATCGGACGGGCGGCCGCGTGAGCGCGGCACGGCCGCGCCGTCCGCACCCAGCCATCCGTCGGTACCGCGCTACGAGTTTCGACACGCCTGCCCATCGGGCCGGACGCACCAGTTAGGGGAGGCCCGATGCGGCAGAGCAGTGTGCGGGGGCCGCGGGCGCGCGGCCGCGTCCCGGGGGCCCGTGGGGGCCAGGACGGCAGCACACCGGAGAAGGGCGCGAAGCCGGAGGCGGCCGGAGGCGACGGCGCCGGGAAAGGCAAGGGCGGGGGCAAGGGGCCCGGGGGCGGCAAGCCGTCCGGCCGGCGCTCGCGCGCCGCCCGAATAGCCCGCTGGGCCGCCCTCTGCCTGGCCTTTCTGATCCTGGGCACGGCGGCCGCGGGGTACTTCTACTACGAGCACCTCAACAGCAACCTCAAGAAGGACCCCCTCAACCTCGGCGACAAGAAGCTCGACCGGAGCGCCGCCAACGCCGCCGGGCAGCGCCCCCTGAACATCCTCCTCCTGGGGTCCGACAGCCGGAACTCCGCGGAGAACGTCGCCCTCGGCGGCGCCCGAGAGGACGCCGGGCGCAAGCCGCTCGCCGATGTGCAGATGCTGGTGCACGTCTCGGCCGACCGCAGCAACATGTCGGTGATCAGCGTGCCGCGCGACACCCGGGTGACGATCCCCAAGTGCACCGACCCGGAGGACGGCAAGGTCTACCGGGAGACCAGCAGCCAGATCATCAACACCAGCCTGATGAACGGCGGGCCCGGCTGCACGGTCGCCACCTGGGAGGCGCTCACCGGCATCCCCGTCGACCACTTCATGATGATCGACTTCTCGGGCGTGGTGAGCATGGCCGACGCCGTCGGCGGCGTCCCGGTCTGCGTGGACGGCAACGTCTACGACAAGCTGTCCGGGCTGCGGCTGGAGAAGGGCGAGCACAAGGTCAAGGGCGAGCAGGCCCTGCAGTGGCTGCGCACCCGCCACGGCTTCGAGGACGGCAGCGACATCGGCCGGACCCACGCCCAGCACATGTACATGAACTCGATGGTCCGCCAGCTGAAGTCCGGCTCCAAGCTCAGCGACCCGGGCCAGTTGACCAGCCTGGCGGACGCCGCGACCAAGGCGCTGACCGTGGACAAGGACCTGGGGTCGGTCAAGAAGCTCTACGACCTCGCCAACGACATCAAGCGGGTGCCGTCCGGCCGGATCACCATGTCGACGATGCCGTGGGTGTCCGACCCGCAGAACCCCGACGCCCACGTCGTCCCGAAGCCGGGCGACGCGGACAAGCTGTTCTCGCTCGTCCGCAACGACATCGCGCTCGACGGCAAGGACAAGAAGAAGGACCCCAAGACGCTGCCGTCGGCGTCGGCCGCCCCCAAGAAGGACATCGCGGTGACCGTCTTCAACGGCACCGGCACCGTCACCCGCCCCACGGTCACCGGCCGGGGCTCCACCGTCGCCGCCTACCTCGTCGAGCAGGGCTTCACGAAGGCCACGTCGGACTCCACCCCCCGGGCGCAGGCCGATACGACGCTCAGCTACCCGAAGGCGTCCCAGCGCGGTGACGCCGAGGCCCTGGCCAAGGCCCTGGGGCTGCCGGACAGCGCGCTGCGCATGTCCACGGCCGTCGAGGAGATGACGCTGGTCATCGGCGGGGACTGGCGTTCGGGGACGACCTACCCGAAGGCCGGGGCCGGAGCGAAGGACGACCCGGGCACCGAGGGCGGGAAGAAGAAGGACGGCGGGAAGAACGACGAGGACCCCAAGGACGCCAAGGACGGCTGGGGCGACAAGAAGGACGACGACAAGGCGCCCGAGAGCGCGGATCCGCTCAACGGCAACGACACGTCGGCCTGCATGAAGGTCAACTCGCTGAATCGTTTCTGAAGCCGGTCTCGGAGCCGCCGGCGTTTCCGAGCCGGTCTCTGAGCCGCCGGCCGCCGTACGGGCCCCTCCCCCCGGGGGCCCGTACGGCCGGCGTGCGCTACTGCTTGACGGCCGGCCTGCGGCTGGCGATGACCTTGCGGGCCAGCGAGCGCGGGCTGGTCAGGAAGCCGAACCCCCACGACATGTGCATGGTCACCAGCGCCACCGGGATCTGCGCCCGCGCCGCGAGCGGCAGGCCCTTGCCCGCGGGCAGGGAGCCTGCCGTGATGGCGGCCAGGTACCCCGCCGGCACGACCAGGCCCCAGGGCGTGACGGCCGCGCCGACGACGACACCCGCGGCGATGGCCACGACGGCCGTCGGCGCGGCGAGGTAGCGCAGGTTGATCGAGCCCTGGTGGTAGCGGGCGACGACGTGCCGCCAGCGGCCGTAGTTCTTGTACTGCTTGGCGAGCGCCCGGACGCTCGGGCGGGGCCGGTAGGAGACCTTGAGCTCCGGCGAGAACCAGATCAGCCCGCCCGCCTCACGGATGCGGAAGTTCAGCTCCCAGTCCTGGGCGCGGATGAACTCCTCGTTGTACCCGCCCTGCTGCTCCAGCACCTCACGCCGGAAGACACCCAGATACACGGTTTCGGCGGGACCGGCCGCGCCGCCCGTGTGGAAGGCCGCGTTGCCCACGCCGATCTTCGAGGTCATGGCGGCGGCGACGGCCCGCTCCCAGTCGTTCTCCCCCTCGGCGTGCATGATGCCGCCGACGTTCTGCGCGCCGGTCTCCTCAAGGAGCCGCACGGCCGTCGCGATGTAGTCCGGCGAGAGCATGCCGTGCCCGTCGACGCGGACGACGATCGGGTGGCGGGACGCCTTGATCGCGGCGTTGAGGGCGGCGGGCGTCCGGCCGGTCGGGTTGGGCACGGTGTGGACGCGCGGGTCCTCCCGGACGAGCTCGGCGGCGATCTCGTCCGTGCGGTCCGCCGAGGGGCCGAGGGCGATCACGACCTCCAGCTCCCCTGCGTACTCCTGCTCCAGGATGTGCCGCACGGAGGTGCGCAGATGCCGCTCCTCGTTGAGCACCGGCATGATCACGGAAACGGCGGGCGGCTGCTGTTCGGGCATGGTTCCTCGGGGGTACGGGGGTCACCCACCCGGCTGGACCGGGGTCGGCGGAATCGTCGGTCACGTTACCGCTAATGGCGGACGGCTCGCCCTCCCGGCCGGGTGGCGGGCCCGCCCCGGACGGCGTGGGGGCGCGGTCCGCTGATCGTATTGACCTACCGTGACCCGTCCTGGCCCGTTCCGGGCCCGGCCCTTTGGTCCCGTCCGTCGCGGAGGTCTCGATATGACCGCACCGGCCCGCAGCCCGCGCCGCGCCCGCCACGGCGCCCCCCGCCGTCCGCGCTGGGGCCTGCGGATCGCCGCGTGCGCGGCCCTCGGGGTGCTGGCGGCCGCGGGCATCGGGCACGCGGTGGTCAGCGGGATCGACCACCGCATCGGCCGGGTCGACGTCTTCCGGGGGATGAAGAACCGGCCCGTGACCAGCCAGGGGATGAACGTCCTCCTCGTCGGCACGGACAGCCGGGAAAAGATCACCAAGGAGGAGCGGGACCGCTACCACCTGGGCGGCGCGCCCTGTCACTGCGCCGACACGCTGATGCTCGTACACCTGTCCGCCGGGCACGACCGGGCCACGGTCGTCAGCCTCCCCCGGGACACCTACACCGAGATCCCCGAACACACCGACGAAAAGGGCAAGCGTCACCCCGCCCACCCGCAGAAGCTCAACGCCGCCTACGCCGAGGGCGGGCCCGCGCTGACCGTGCGGACGGTGGAGCAGCTCACCGGCGTGCACGTCGATCACTACCTGGAGGTCGACTTCACCAGCTTCATGAAGACCGTCGACGTGGTCGGCGGCGTCCGCGTCTGCACGGCGCGCCCGCTCCAGGACCGCTACAGCGGACTCAACCTCCCCGTCGGCACCAGCACCCTCAACGGCGGGCAGGCGCTCCAGTACGTGCGCGCCCGCCACCTGGACGGGGCCGCCGACCTGGGCCGGATGCAGCGGCAGCAGCGCTTCCTGGCCTCCCTGCTCCAGCAGGCGACCAGCAGCGGCGTCCTGCTGAATCCGGTGACCTTCCAGCAGCTCGTCACCTCCCTCCTCGGCTCGGTCCGCGCCGACCGGGGCTTCGGCAGCGGCGAGCTCGTCAAGCTGGGCCGGGCGACGAGGAGCCTCACCCCGGCCTCCGCCGAGTTCGTCTCGGTGCCGGTCGGCGTCACGAACTTCCCCGTGCCGCGCCTCGGCTCCACGGTGAAGTGGGACGAGGCGGCGGCCGGCAAGCTCTTCCAGGCGCTGCGCGACGACCGCCCGATCGCGCCGCGCGTCCCGGGCGGGCCGCACGACGGCAACGCCACGTGGTCGGCACGGCCCGGCACGCCCGTGGAGGTGGCCCCGGCGCAGATCCGGATCCAGGTGTACAACGGCAGCGGCCGCGCCGGTCTCGCCCGCGCCACGGACCAGGCACTGCGCGCGACGGGATTCGGTACGACCGGCCAGCCGGCCGACGCGCCCCAGCCGGCGCCGCAGCCGCGCACGGTGATCACCTACGACCCGCGCTGGGACCGCTCGGTCCGCTCGGTCGCGGCCGCCCTGCCGAACGCGGAGCTGCGCCCGGCACGCGGGCAGGGCCCGGTGATCAAAGTGACGCTGGGCACGGACTTCAAGGAGGTCCACCCGGTGTGGGCGCAGACCGCGCCGCAGCCGGGGCGGTCCGGGGCGGTCACGGGGGACGAGGTGGTCTGCCCGGGGAGCCGCTAGGCGAGCCGCGCCCGTGCGGTCAGCACCGGCACGGGAGGTTTCCGGACTCGGTGGCGCGGGCGGTGCGCAGCTCGAACCAGACCCGTTTGGACACGGCGCGGCGGCCTTCGGCATATGCCGCATCACCCCTTGGGTGTCCGACTAATGGCACGCCAAGCTCTAGCCGTCGAGCCCCGACGCCGCCCGCAGCTCGTGGAGTTCCCTCTGGTGCCGTCCGCGGGGCGGCAACGTGGCAGGGCGGGGCGAGCCCTAGCCGGACGGTGTGCGCGTACGCCACCTCACCCGGGCGGTGAGGCGGATCACAGGCGGGGGATTATGCACATCGATCGCGGTCAGTAGATGATCTTCGACGGGTCCGCCGGGGGACATATGCCATTTCGACCCCCATCTGAAGGAATTCGCCCGGCCGCCCGCGAAGGCGATTCGGCAGGCGAGTCGCCGGTCTCACCCACAGAACGGACACGTGAAGTGAAGTTCCCGACCATGCGCAACAAGGTCGCGGCATCTGTCGGCGCCATTGCCCTGACCGCGGTCTGCGGCGTCATGACGGCCTCCCCCGCCCAAGCCGCCAACCCGGGCTACCGCTGCAGCAACTGGAAGTCGACCAACCACGGCTGGACCGCCGACTGCCGCGTGACCAGTGGCAAGGCGCGCGCGATGGTGGGGTGCTGGGACGGCACGTCGCACTTCGGACGATGGATGGGGCGCGGCAGCTGGAAGTTCGGCATGAGCTGCGGCAAGAGCAAGATGGGCGAGAGCGGCGTGGAGTGGAAGCCGTAACACCCTCGCACGCCCTGCGGTACCGGCGCTCTGCGGCACCGCACTCGCGGGCCGGATGCGGTGGTCAATCACGCCGACGTGATCGTCACCGGCGGGCAGGCCCTGCTCGTCGACCGGGCACGGGCCACCCGCGGCGCCCCCGTGGCTCGACGCCGGGTGCCGGATCATCCGGCTCACCGCGGGCGGACGCTAGCCGTCGAGCCCGTCCGCGGCCCGCTGCTCGCGCAGTTCCATGATCGCGCGGCGCCGGGCGAGCCGGTGCGTGCGGCGGATCTGTGCCTCCTGGAAGCGCCGCTTGTCCTTCTCCGTCTCCGGGAGCACCGGCGGGACGCGCCGCGGCTTGCCGTCCTCGTCGACGGCGGCGAAGACCAGGTACGCGCTGCCGACCTGGGTGGCGGGCGTCGACTCGTTCCAGCGCTCGGCGAGGACGCGGACACCGACCTCCATGGAGGAGCGGCCCGTCCAGTTGCACTGCGCACGGACGTGCACGAGGTCTCCTACACGGACGGGGGCCAGGAAGGCCATCTCGTCCATGGAAGCCGTGACCGCCGGGCCCCCGGAGTGGCGCCCGGCCACCGCTCCCGCCGCGTCGTCGACAAGCTTCATGATCACGCCGCCGTGCACCGTGCCCAGCAGGTTCGTGTCGCTCGCCGTCATGATGTGGCTCAGCGTCGTACGCGACGCGGAAGTCGGCTTGCCGGGTATCTCCGGCTCCGGGCCGGAGTCCTGAATGGTCATGTCCACCACTGTATGCCGAACCCGGCCGGGCGGCCGGTTTGCATCAGCTCTGCAACAGCACTGCCCCGATCACGTAGCCGCCTGCCGGGCGACTGGCAAAAACGGGCACACTCGTCCCATGAGTGAGTGGCCCGATGGGCGGACCAGCGAACGGCAGGGCCGGTACGGGCGCGGTGGCGCCGCGGCCGAGCCGGAGGGCGTGCGCGCCATGCCGCACGTGAGGCGCGGCACCCCGCCGCGGCAGTACCAGCCGCCCCAGGGCTATGACGACCGCCCCGGCGGGCACGCGGCCGCCGGCCGCCGCGACGACGGTTACAACACCGGACAGGTCTACGGCCACGGCGGCCCGGTGGGCCCCGGCCGGGGCGGCGGCAGCGGTGGCGACGGGCCGCACGGCCACGGCGGCGGCCCGCGGACCAGCCGGCCGAACTGGCGCCGGCGCATCACCATCGGCCTGGTCGCCTTCGTCGTGGTGTTGCTCGCCGTCTCCGTCAGCACCTACTTCTGGGCGGACTCCAAGCTGCGCCGCGAGGTCGACCTCGGCAAGGTCGCCGACCGCCCCCCGAAGGGCGAGGGCACCAATTACCTGATCGTCGGTTCCGACAGCCGCGAGGGCCTGTCCGACCAGGACAAGAAGGACCTCCACACCGGGTCGGCCGACGGCAAGCGCACCGACTCGATGATGATCCTCCACACCGGTGACAACGGCAGCACCATGCTGAGCCTGCCGCGCGACTCCTACGTCACCATCCCGGCCTTCACCGGGCAGAAGTCGGGCAAGAAGATCGCCGCCTCCACCCACAAGCTCAACCAGGCGTACGCGGACGGCGGGCCGGAGCTGCTGGCGCAGACCATCGAGTTCAACACGGGGCTGCGCATCGACCACTACGCGGAGATCGGCTTCGGCGGCTTCCGCAACCTGGTCGACGCGCTGGGCGGTGTGGAGATGTGCCTGGACAAGCCGCTGAAGGACCGGGACTCGGGCGCGGACTTCAAGGCGGGCTGCCAGGAGCTCGACGGCGCCCAGTCGCTGGCCTTCGTGCGCCAGCGCCACCAGGAGGCCGACCAGGACCTGGGGCGCATGCGCAACCAGCAGAAGTTCCTGAACACCCTCGCCAAGCAGGCGGCCTCGCCGTCGACGATCCTCAACCCCTTCCGCCTCTACCCGGTCATCGGCTCGGGCCTCGACACGGTCATCGTCGACAACGACATGGAGCTGTGGGACCTGACGTCCATGTTCTGGGCGATGAAGGGGGTCACCGGCGGCGACGGCAAGCAGCTGACCGTGCCGATCGCCTCGGCCAATTACCCGACGCCCAACGACGGCCTCGCGGTGAAGTGGGACACGGCCAAGGCCAAGCAGCTCTTCGACCAGCTCAAGAAGGACCAGAAGGTCACCGTCTCCGACAAGTGACGCCCGGACCCACCAGGGGCCCGTACCGCCGCCGGCGGTGCGGGCCCCGGCGCTTTCTCAGCCGGACGCGGGCGGCGAGGCGTTGATGACGGCGAACATGCCGCCCTGCGGGTCCTGGACCACGGCCATCCGCCCGGCGATCATGTCGAACGGCGGCTTGAGGACCGAGCCCCCGGCGCGGACGAGGGCGTCGACGGTGCTGTCGGTGTCGTCCACCGCGAAGTACGTCAGCCAGTGCGAGGGCGTGCCGGGCGGCAGGCCGTCGATGCCGCCGAGCCCCTGCATGCCGCCGACCGCCCGTCCGTCCACCTCCAGGGCGAAGTACCCTTCCGCGCCCTCCATGGGGGCGGTCTTGACGCCCAGCGACTTGGCGTAGAAGCCCGTCACGGCGTCGGGGTCGCTGGTGTTCAGCTCGCTCCAGATGACCGCGCCGGGCTCGTTGACGACGGCCGCGCCCGCGAAGTCGCGGGACTGCCACAGGCCGAACAACGCGCCCGAGGGGTCGGCGACGACCGCCATCCGGCCGAGGGTGAGCACGTCCATGGCGGGCATCACCACCGTGCCGCCGCTGCTGGAGACCGCCGACTGGGTGGCGTCCAGGTCGTCCGTGGCCAGGTAGGTGGTCCACACGCTCGGCAGGGGCGGGTCGGGTACCTCCCCGTCGGGCGTCATCGCGGTCATGATGCCCGCCACGGGCTTGCCGCCCAGCGAGCAGACCGCGTACCCGCCGGTCTCCGGGGGCCCGACTTCGCCCTGCCAGCCGAACAGGTCGCGGTAGAAGTCGAGCGCCGCCTGCTGGTCGGGGACCATGAGGTCGACCCAGCAGGGGGTGCCGGGCTGGTACGGAGCGGAAACGTCGGGCATGGTGTCGCGCCTCCAGGCAGTAGGCCCCCACGGCCACCACCTTCGGCGCCCGGGTGCGATACCGCCACCGGCGTTCGCCCGTACGCGCCCGAGGGCCCCCGGCGGCCTGTCGCAGGCTGCCGGGGGCCCTGGGAGGCGGGCACGCCGCCGGGGTTACTTCGGGAGGTTGCGCGCCATGACGATGCGCTGGACCTGGTTCGTGCCCTCGTAGATCTGCGTGATCTTCGCGTCGCGCATCATGCGCTCCACCGGGTAGTCACGGGTGTAGCCGTAGCCGCCGAGGAGCTGCACGGCGTCCGTGGTGATCTCCATGGCGGCGTCGGAGGCGTAGCACTTGGCGGCGGCGCCGAAGAACGTCAGGTCGCCGTCGAGGCGCTCGGACTTCGCGGCCGCCGCGTAGGTGAGCTGCCGCGCGGCCTCCAGCTTCATCGCCATGTCGGCCAGCATGAACTGGACGCCCTGGAAGTCGGCGATCGGCTTGCCGAACTGCTTGCGCTCCTGGACGTAGCCCTTGGCGTAGTCGAGGGCGCCCTGGGCGATGCCCAGCGCCTGGGCCGCGATGGTGATGCGGGTGTGGTCGAGGGTCTTCATCGCCGTCGCGAAGCCGGTGCCCTCCTCGCCGATCATGCGGTCGGCGGGGATCCGGACGTTGTCCAGGTAGATCTCCCGGGTCGGGGAGCCCTTGATGCCGAGCTTGCGCTCCGGGGCGCCGAAGGACACGCCCGCGTCGGACTTCTCCACGACGAAGGCGGAGATGCCCTTGGAGCGCTTCTCCGGGTCGGTGACGGCCATCACCGTGTAGTACTCGCTGACGCCGGCGTTGGTGATCCAGCGCTTGACGCCGTTGAGGACGTAGTGGTCGCCGTCGCGCACGGCCTTGGTCTTCATGCCGGCCGCGTCGGAGCCGGCGTCGGGCTCGGAGAGGGCGTACGAGAACATCGCGTCGCCCTTGGCGAGCGGGCTCAGGTAGCGCTTCTTCAGGTCGTCGGAGCCGGAGAGGACGACCGGCAGCGAGCCGAGCTTGTTGACCGCGGGGATCAGGGAGGAGGAGGCGCAGACGCGCGCGATCTCCTCGATGACGATGACGGTGGCCAGCGCGTCGGCGCCGGCGCCCCCGAACTCCTCGGGGACGTGCACGGCGTGCAGGTCGGCGGCGACGAGCGCGTCGAGGGCCTCCTGCGGGAAGCGGCCCTCCTCGTCCACCTCGGCCGCGTGCGGAGCGATCTTCGCCTCGGCGAGCGAGCGCACGACCTTGCGGAGCTCGTCGTGCTCCTCGTTGGGCCGGTACAGGTCGAAGTCCTTTGATCCCGCCAAGGCGTGCTCCCCTGAAAATTCGCTACCGATGAGTAACCTGATTCTAGGGCGGCTCCCGGACCAGGTATACGTGAGCTTGCTGACAGCGCCTCGGGACGACCGCCACGGGGGCGGATCTTCCCGCCGTCTTCCCCGGGTCCTTCCCCCGGCCGCCCCCGACTATGCTCGGGGCGCAGTCCAGCCCGTCAGCACATGGAGCACGCATGGCCCCCAGGATCACCGTGATCGGTACCGGCTACCTCGGTGCCACGCATGCCGCGGCCATGGCCGAGCTCGGCTTCGAGGTACTGGGCCTGGACGTGGTCCCCGAGAAGATCGAGATGCTCGCGCGCGGCACGGTGCCCATGTACGAGCCCGGTCTGGAGGAGCTGCTGCGCCGCCACGCCGCCGGGATCGAGGGGTCGACGGGCCGGCTGCGCTTCACGACCTCCTGGGAGGAGGTCGGCGAGTTCGGCGACGTCCACTTCGTCTGCGTGAACACCCCGCAGAAGCACGGCGAGTACGCCTGCGACATGTCCTACGTCGAGGCGGCCGTCTCCTCCCTGGCCCGGGTGCTGCACCGGCCGGCGCTCGTCGTCGGCAAGTCCACCGTGCCGGTCGGCAGCGCGGCGCGCCTCGCGAAGCTGCTCGCGGAGCTGGCTCCGGCGGGCGCGGACGTGGAGCTGGCCTGGAACCCGGAGTTCCTGCGCGAGGGCTTCGCCGTCCAGGACACCCTGCACCCGGACCGGATCGTCGTCGGCGTCGCCGGTGAGCGCGGCGAGAAGCTGCTGCGCGAGGTGTACGCGACCCCGATCGGCGAGGGCTCGCCGTTCGTCGTCGCGGACTACCCGACGGCCGAGCTGGTCAAGACCGCCGCGAACTCCTTCCTCGCCACGAAGATCTCCTTCATCAACGCGATGGCGGAGATCTGCGAGGCGGCCGGCGGTGACGTGGTGAAGCTGGCCGAGGCCATCGGCCACGACGAGCGGATCGGCAAGAAGTTCCTGCGGGCCGGCATCGGCTTCGGCGGCGGCTGCCTGCCCAAGGACATCCGCGCCTTCATGGCCCGCGCCGGTGAGCTGGGCGTCGACCAGGCGCTGACCTTCCTCCGCGAGGTCGACTCCATCAACATGCGCCGCCGCGGCCACATGGTGGAGCTGGCCCGCGAGACGGTGGGCGGCAGCTTCCTCGGGCAGCGGGTCGCGGTGCTCGGCGCCACGTTCAAGCCGGACTCCGACGACGTGCGGGACTCCCCCGCGCTGAACGTCGCCGGACAGATCCACCTGCAGGGCGGCCAGGTCACGGTCTACGACCCCAAGGGCATGGACAACGCCCGCCGGCTCTTCCCCACCCTCGCCTACGCGCCGACCGCGCTGGAGGCGTGTCGCGGCGCCCAGGTGGTGCTGCACCTCACCGAGTGGGGCGAGTTCCGCGAGCTGGACCCGGCGGCGCTGGCCACGGTCGTGGCGGAGCGGCGGGTGCTGGACGGGCGCAACGCGCTGGACGCCGGCGCCTGGCGTCAGGCCGGGTGGGTCTTCCGGGCCATGGGCCGGCCGCAGGCTTAGCCGGAGGCGGTCCCGCCGGAATGCGGGGCGCGGCACGCGTCCGCCGGTGGTCACCATTCAAAGAGGACGGGAAGGGTGACGCGGGCAGCCGTTCCCGGCCCCACCGGGCCGGGAACGGCGTGGGAAGGGCCGAGCTCTACTTCAGCGCCGAGTCCACCGTGCTGGAGGCACCCGCCGTCGCCGACTGCGCCGTGGAGTTGGCCGTGTCCTTCAGCGCGGAGACCGGGCCCGGCTCGGGGGCGGGCGGCGGGGTGGAGCCGGGGGGCGGCGGGGGCTGCTCCTCCGAGGACGAGCCGCCCTTGGCGTCGTACTGGTAGGTGTCGGTGATCTTGCGCTCCTTGGTGATCTTCCCCGGCGCCGGGGAGACGATCGCCACGGGCAGCGGGCCCAGGCCGTGGCCGCGGTGGTCGTCCGCCGTCGCCGTGCCGGCCTGGCTCAGCACCATGCCGCCTGCCATCGCCGCCAGCAACACACCAGCAACACGGGTACGCATCGACATCAAGAGAACTCCTTACGGAAAGGGGAGCAGGACGCCTCCCGCAGCGAGTGCGGCGCGGATGCGCGGTCGGGGCAGGTCTTGGGGGCGGGGCGGAGCCGGTATCGCGGAGAACGGCTGGAGCGGTACGGACCCTGCCGGCCGGAAGACAGCCCCGGACGAGGTAGGCAGAGAACTACCGGCGCGATCACCGGACAGTCAAAAGATCTGACGAGAAACCGGCCCTCGCCCCCGCACACCTCATCGAGTGGCGAACGCAATGCGGCATGAGAGAGCCCGCGGAGGGGGCCCGGACAACGCCGGACGTCACCTCAAACCCGCACGGCATCCCCTGTTGGGGCGAACAACGCGCCCTCCTCCTGATACCTGCCACCCGACCCGGGCATCACATCCGGCCTTCGCCTCGTGCACCCCTACGGGATCACCGCGGCGCCACGACGTTGACCGGCCCGTTCCGCTCCTCGCCGCCACGCCGCCGTGACCTCAGCCGTCCAGCTGCTCGATCGTCGCGATCGACGGGCCCCGCTCGCCCTGGAGCCGGCGCGCGACATCCTCCGCCGCGCGCAGGACGCGGACCGCGTTCTGCCAGGTGAGCTTCGCCAGGTCCGCGTCGGACCAGCCGCGGTGCAGCAGCTCCGCGATCAGGTTCGGATAGCCCGCCACGTCCGCGAGGTCCCGCGGGGTGAACGGGGTGCCGTCGAAGTCGCCGCCGATGCCGAGGTGATCGACGCCGGCGACCTCCCGCATGTGGTCGAGGTGGTCGGCGACCGTCGCCGCCGTGGCGACCGGGCGGGGGTGCGCGGCCTCGAAGGCGCGCTGCACGGCCATGCCGGCGGCCGTGGTGTCCAGCGGGTGGAGACCGTTGGCACGCATGTTCTCGTCGGCCCGCAGGGTCCACTCGACGGCGGCCGGGAGGACGAACTTCGGTACGAACGTCACCATGGCCACGCCCCCGTTGGCGGCGAGCGAGGCCAGCACGTCGTCGGGGATGTTGCGCGGGTGGTCGCAGACGGCGCGCGCGGAGGAGTGCGAGAAGATCACCGGCGCCTCGGTGACCCGGAGCGCGTCGCGCATCGTGTCGGCGGAGACGTGCGAGAGGTCGACGAGCATGCCCACGCGGTTCATCTCGCGGACGACCTCCTCGCCGAAGCGGGTCAGGCCGTGCGCCCGCGGCTCGTCGGTCGCCGAGTCCGCCCACGGGATGTTGTCGTTGTGAGTCAGGGTCAGGTAGCGCACGCCGAGCCGGTGGAGGGCGCGGAGCGTGGCGAGGGAGGAGTTGATGCTGTGGCCGCCCTCGGCGCCCATGAGGGAGGCGATCCTGCCCTCGGCCCGGGCGGTCTCCATGTCCTCGGCGCTGAACGCGAGCCGCAGATCGGCGGGGTAGCGGTCGGCCAGGGCGCGGACGACGTCGATCTGTTCGAGCGTGGCGCTGACCGCTTCGTCGCCCGCCATGTCGGAGCGCACGTACACGGACCAGAACTGTGCCCCCACGCCGCCGGCCCGCAGCCGGGGCAGGTCGGTGTGGAGGTCGGCGCTCTGGTCGGTGGCGATGTCGCGCCGGTCGAGGTCGTAGCGGACCTGCTGGCGCAGGGCCCAGGGCAGGTCGTTGTGACCGTCGACGACGGGGTGGGCCGTGAGGAGTTCGCGGGCGCGGCCCAGGTGGGCGGCGGCGTCGCTCACGGCGCTCACTTCCCGAAGCCGAAGCCGGCGGTGCCCTCGGCCTTCGCGCGCAGCCGCTTGCCCTTCTCGGTCGCCTGTTCGTTCAGCTCGGCCTGGAAGCGGGTCATCCGCTCCAGCAGGGCGGGGTCGTGCGCGGCGAGCATCCGGACGGCGAGCAGGCCGGCGTTGCGGGCGCCCGCGACCGAGACGGTGGCGACGGGCACGCCGGCCGGCATCTGCACGATGGACAGCAGGGAGTCCATGCCGTCGAGGTACTTCAGGGGCACGGGCACCCCGATGACGGGCAGCGGGGTGACGGAGGCCAGCATGCCGGGCAGGTGGGCGGCGCCGCCCGCGCCGGCGATGACCGCCTTCAGCCCGCGGTCGGCGGCCTGCTCTCCGTACGCGATCATCTCGCGCGGCATGCGGTGCGCGGAGACGACGTCGACCTCGTAGGGGATCTCGAATTCGTCGAGGGCCTTGGCGGCGGCCTCCATGACGGGCCAGTCGGAGTCGGAGCCCATGACGATGCCGACCAGGGGGGATCCAGTCATTCCGTGATCGTTCCTCGCAGGTATCCGGCGGCGTGGCTCGCGCGCTCGCGCACATCCGCCAGGTCGTCGCCGTAGGTGTTGACGTGTCCGACCTTGCGGCCGGGTTTGACGTCCTTGCCGTACATATGGATCTTCAGCCCCGGGTCCCGTGCCATGCAATGGAGGTAGGCGGAATACATGTCGGGGTAGTCGCCGCCGAGGACGTTGGCCATGACCGTCCACGGGGCGCGCGGGCGCGGGTCGCCGAGGGGGAGGTCGAGGACGGCCCGGACGTGGTTGGCGAACTGCGAGGTGATCGCGCCGTCCTGGGTCCAGTGTCCGGAGTTGTGCGGGCGCATGGCGAGCTCGTTGACGAGGACGCGGCCGTCGGCGGTCTCGAAGAGCTCCACCGCGAGGTGGCCCACGACGCCCAGCTCCTTGGCGATCTTCAGGGCGAGCTGCTGCGCGTGGGCGGAGAGCTCCTCGGAGAGGCCGGGCGCGGGCGCGATGACGGTGTCGCAGACGCCGTCGACCTGGATGGACTCGACCACGGGGTAGGAGACGGCCTGGCCGTGCGGCGAGCGCACGACGTTGGCGGCGAGCTCGCGGACGAAGGCGACCTTCTCCTCGGCGAGGACGGGCACCCCGGCGCGGAAGGGTTCGGCCGCCTCCCGCGGGCCGCGGACGATCCACACGCCCTTTCCGTCGTAGCCGCCGCGCACCGTCTTCAGGACGACGGGAAAGCCCTCGCCCTCGGCCGCAAAGCGCTCGACGTCTGTGGGGTCCGCCACGATCCGGTGCCGCGGACAGGGCACCCCGATCTCCAGGAGCTTCGCCCGCATCACGCCCTTGTCCTGGGCGTGCACCAATGCGGCGGGCCCCGGGCGGACGGGAATTCCGTCGGCTTCCAGGGCCCGTAGGTGCTCGGTCGGAACGTGCTCGTGATCAAAGGTGATCACGTCACACCCTTGTGCGAAAGCACGAAGGGTCTCCAGGTCGCGGTAGTCGCCGATGACGACATCGCTGACCGCCTGGGCCGCCGAGTCCTGCGGGGAGTCACTGAGCAGCTTGAACTTGATGCCGAGGGGGATGCCCGCCTCGTGGGTCATGCGGGCGAGCTGACCGCCGCCGACCATGCCGACTACCGGAAACGTCACGCCCTCAGGGTATCCGTACGAGCGAACCGGCCCCGACCGCGTTTAGAGGATCATCCGAATTGAAGGGGGCTCCGGTGATGGCTGATATCGGCCGCGTTCGCCTCGCGTTCATCCGACTCCGCCGGTGGGCGGCGGGCGCCGCTGGATAGCATGAATGCTGCCCCACGCCCTCCACCGCCCAGTATCGGAGCCTGACGATCGCTATGAGTCAACGTCGTACAGTGCGTTCCCGGCTGGAGCGGCTGGCCCGCGAGATCGCGAAATTCGGTGCGGTCGGCGCCATCGGATTCGTGGTCAATTTCATCGTCTTCAACATCTGTGTGCACGGCTTCGATCTCGCGGTGGTGCGCTCGGGCGTCATCGCCACGGCCGTCGCCATCGGCACCAATTACATCGGCAACCGCCACTGGACGTACCGCGACTGCGACCGGAAGCGGCGCAGCCGGGAGCTGTCGCTGTTCCTGTTGTTCAGCGGCGCCGGCCTGGTGATCGAGAACGGGATCCTGGCGCTCTCGCACTACGGCTTCGGCTTCACCTCGCCGCTGGCGGACAACCTCGCGAAGAACGTGGTCGGTCTCGGGATAGGGACGGTCTTCCGCTTCTGGTCCTACCGCACCTGGGTGTTCCAGGCGCTGCCCGCGCGTGTGGCCGTGGAGACTGCTGAATCGTTCCTGGCGGCGGAGTCGCGCCGGACGGACGCCCCGCCGCGGGTCGACGCGCAGCCGTAGGGCCGCGGCCGTCGGCCGGGCGGGCCCGGCAGCCCTGGGGGCGTCAGCCCTGGGCGTGCCCGTCGGACTCACGGCTGAGGAAGAGCGCGAAGACGGGCGGGTTGCCCTGGAGGAGCTCCAGGCGCCCGCCGTCCGCCTCGGCCAGATCGCGGGCGACGGCGAGCCCCAGGCCGGTGGAGTTGCGGCCGCTGACCGTCCGCTCGAAGACCCGGGCCCCCAGGTCCGGGGGGACGCCGGGGCCCTCGTCGGTGACCTCCACGACGGCCTGGTTGCCGGTGACGCGGGTCCGCAGGGCGACCGTTCCGTCGCCGTGCATCAGCGAGTTCTCGATGAGCGTCGCGAGCACCTGGGAGACCGCGCCCGGGGTGCCGACGGCCCGCAGCCCCGGCTTGCCCGAGTGCACGATGGCCCGGCCCTCGCTGCGGGTGGTGGGCCGCCACTCCTCGATCTGCTGCTTGACGACCTCGTCGAGGTCGAAGGTGACGGCCGAGCCGGCCTTGGGGTCGCGGCTGTTGGTCAGCAGCCGCTGGACGACGTCGGTGAGCCGCTCGACCTGGGCGAGGGCGATCGCCGCCTCCTCCTTGGCCGTCCCCGGGTCGTCGGTGAGCGTGATCTCCTCCAGCCGCATGGACAGCGCGGTCAGCGGGGTCCGCAGCTGGTGCGAGGCGTCCGCGGCGAGCCGCCGCTCTGCGGTGAGCATCCGGGCGATCCGCTCGGCGCTGTTGTCCAGGACGTCCGCCACCCGGTCCAGCTCCGGTACGCCGTAGCGGCGGTGGCGGGGCCGGGGGTCGCCGGAGCCGAGGCGCTCGGCGGTCTCGGCGAGGTCGGTGAGCGGGGCGGTGAGCCGGTTCGCCTGCCGGACGGCGAGGAACACGGCGGCGACGACGGCCAGCAGGGCCACGGCGAGGATCACCAGCAGGGTCCGGCCGAGCTCCCGGCTGACCGTGGCGCGCGACTCCTCCACGCGGACGGTCTCGCCCTGTTCGCCCTTCTCCGTGGCGGCGATGACACCGCCGCCGGGCCGGGTGCCGATCTCGATGGGCGGCCGGCCGGGGATGTCGATCCGGGCGTACCGGTCGGGGGTGATCTGCTCGCGCAGCACGCCCGACTCCACCCGCTCCGCGCTGATCAGCCGGCTGTCGACGATGCTCACCAGGCGCACGGCCTCGGACTTGACGCTTTCCTCGGCGCTGCTCTCGATCGTGCGCGTCTCGACGATGACGAGCGAGATCCCGAACACCGCGATCACGACGAGCACGACGGCGAGCGTGGAGTTGATCAGTCGACGGCGCACGGTGCCCTCCGGGCGGGTGGTACGGGAGCGGCCCGGCGGGGCGCGGTCAGCTCTTCTCGAAGCGGAAGCCGACACCGCGGACGGTGGCGATGTAGCGCGGGTTGCCAGCGTCGTCCCCGAGCTTCTTGCGGAGCCAGGAGATGTGCATGTCGAGGGTCTTGGTCGAGGACCACCAGGTGGTGTCCCAGACCTCGCGCATGAGCTGGTCGCGGGTGACGACCCGGCCGGCGTCGCGCACCAGGACCCGCAGCAGGTCGAATTCCTTCGCGGTGAGCTGGAGTTCCTCCTCGCCCATCCAGGCGCGGTGCGACTCCACGTCGATCCGGACGCCGTGGGTGGCGGGCGGCTGCTGGTGGGACTCGACGGTGCCGCGGCGCAGCAGGGCCCGGACCCGGGCCAGCAGCTCGGCGAGCCGGAAGGGCTTGGTGACGTAGTCGTCGGCGCCGGCGTCCAGGCCGACGACGGTGTCCACCTCGTCGGCGCGGGCGGTGAGGACGAGGACCGGGAAGCCGTGGCCCTCGGTGCGCAGCCGGCGGCAGACCTCCAGTCCGTCCATGCCGGGCAGCCCGAGGTCGAGGACGAGCAGGTCAACCCCTCCCTTGAGCCCGGCGTCGAGCGCCGTGGGACCGTCTTCGCGCACCTCCACCTCGTACCCTTCGCGGCGCAGGGCGCGCGCGAGAGGCTCCGAGATGGACGCGTCATCCTCGGCGAGCAGTACTCGGGTCATGGGGTGATGGTAGTCCGCTCGGGCGCACGTCAGAGGTGCACTCAGAGCTACCTAGGGCAACACTTCCCCTCGGCCAAACCCACCTTCGAAAGTGTGCGAATGGTTCCGCACAACCCTGTGATCCGCGTCTCAACGCCTTCCGTATCGGGGCGGGGTGTGACGTATGGTGACCAGAAGTCTGTAGCACCACTGGGGGACCTTCGGATCGTTCGACGCGCCGAAGGTCTCTGTTGTGCCCGGGGCTGTTTAGGCAGCCTTGTTTCATATTGAATGACCTGTCGGCCGGGCTGCGCGCGAGGATGCGCGGGGCGTGGATCCCGGAGAACCGGCTGCTCTGCCGCCCTCTCAGCCGAGGGGGCGAACCCCTTGGGCGTGGGGGCGGGCGGTGCGGTACCGGTGCCGGCCTACCCCCACCCGGGCGCGCAGCAGCTCCACCGCGCGTCCCGAGCACTCAAGGATCGACCATGGCGTCCAGCCTGACGAAGGACACCGCCGTCCAGGGGAACTCCCCTGTGCCGGGCGGGAAGACCTTCTTCGGCCACCCCCGCGGCCTGGCCCCCCTCTTCCTCACGGAGATGTGGGAGCGCTTCAGCTATTACGGCATGCGCGCTCTCCTCGTCGTCTACCTGATCGCAGGCGGCCCCGACGCGAAGCCCGACAGCCAGGGCGGCGGTCTGGCCATGCCCGAGGCCAGCTCGGTGGCCATCTACTCCGCCTACGTCGGAATGGTCTACCTCCTGGCCATGCCCGGCGGCTGGTTCGGCGACCGCGTCTGGGGACCGCGCAAGACGGTCGCTATCGCGGCGGGCATCATCATGGCCGGTCACCTGGCCCTGGCCGTCCCGGGCAAGCCGACCTTCTTCGCCGGTCTCGCCCTGGTGGCGATCGGCTCGGGTCTGCTGAAGGCCAACATCTCCACGATGGTCGGCCACCTCTACGACGGGCCGCAGGACCCCCGCCGTGACGGCGGCTTCACGATCTTCTACATAGGCGTCAACGTCGGCGCCTTCGCCGCACCGCTCGTCATCGGCACGGTCGGCCAGAAGGTCAACTGGCACCTGGGCTTCTCCATCGCCGCGCTCGGCATGGGCCTCGGTCTGATCATCTTCCTGCTGGGCACGCGTCACCTCAGCCCCGTCAGCAGCGTCGTTCCGAAGCCGCTGACGGCCGAGGAGCGCAAGTCGACGCTGGTGAAGGCCCTGCTGTGGTTCGCCGTCGCCGCCGCCTTCTACGGCGTCGTCGCGGGCACCGGCCACTTCACGCAGAAGTGGGCCACCATCCCGCTCGCCCTGCTCGGCGTGGCCATCCCGATCGCGGTCCTGACGCGCATCAAGCGCGACAAGGAGCTGACCGCGGGCGAGCAGACCAAGGTCAGCGGCTACATCTGGTTCTTCGTCGCCGCCGCCGTGTTCTGGATGATCTTCGACCAGGCCGGCTCGACGATGTCGACCTTCGCCGAGAAGAAGACCGCGGACAACGTCTTCGGCATCGACTTCCCGTCGACCTGGTTCCAGTCGGTCAACCCGCTGTGGGTCATGGCCATCGCGCCGATCTTCGCGTCGATGTGGCTGTGGCTGGCCCGCCGCGACCGCGAGCCCAGCACCACGGTGAAGTTCTCGATGGCCATGGTCGGCATCGGCGCCTCGTTCTTCGTCTTCGCCATCCCGATGTCGATGGCCTCGGACGGCACGAAGGTGACCCCCGCCTGGCTGCTGATGATCTACATGATCCAGACGATGGGTGAGCTGTGCCTCTCCCCCGTCGGCCTGTCGCTCACCACGAAGATGGCGCCGCAGAAGTACGCGAGCCAGATGATGGGTGTCTGGTTCCTCGCGGTGACCGCGGGCGACTGCACGATGACCCTGCTGACGGAGGGCGGCGTCGACCTGAACGGCACCGGCGTGATCCTCGCGCAGGCGGCGGCCGCCACGCTGGCCGGTTTCGCGGTGTGGATGTATCGCAAGCGCATCGAAGGTCTGATGGGCGACGTGCGCTGACGCGCTCGACGCAGCGGTTCGAGAGTGCCCCCGGCGCGACAGCGCGCCGGGGGCACTCTCGCGTTCATCAGGGGCGGCACGCTCCGGCGAGGACGGGCGGGCGGGCGGCCGCAGGCGGCGCTGCCGCGGTCACCCGGGCCCGTCGTCGGACCCGCCCCGGCCGGCAGGCCCCGGCCCCGCGCCGGGGGCGAACCAGGGCAGAGCGCCCTTTCGCGCCGCGGCCTCCGGCTCGGCCGGGGCCGTGCGGCGGCTCCACGGCCGCGTGGGCGGCCTCCGGCGGCGTGCCGGGCCCCGGCTCCCCGAAAGGTTCCGCGGCGTCCTGACGGGCTTCCTGGCGGCGGGGGGCCGGAGGCGGTCCACGATCGCCATCCCGGCCCGGAAGAGCGCCGCCGGGACCACCGCGCACAGCAGGATCCAGAAGAGCGTCATCCCCCAGGGCCTCGGCACGTCCCAGGGCTCCTCGGCCAGCACCTTGCCGCCGTACTTCAGCGAGATCAGGTAGTCACCGTGCGCGCCCGCCGGGAGCTCCACGTCCAAGGGCACCCTGGCCCGTTCCCCGGCGGCGATCGTGCCCCGCCACCGCCGCTCCTCCCAGGAGGGGGCGAGCACGCCGTGCGCGGTACCGACCCGGAAGACCGGATCCTTCGCGGGGGCGGTGCCGAGATTGCCCACGGTGACGACGAGCCGGCGGGACGGGGGCGCCCCGAACCACGTCAGCAGTCCGCTGTCGCCCTCCAGGCGCACCGCGAGGACGCCCAGGCGCTCCCCGCCGGCCTGCGGAGGCAGCGGCGCGACGGGGTGTCCGGCCACCCGGAAGGGGGCGTCCGCGGCCTTCGCGCCGCCCGAGACCGTCGCCACGTGGACGACGCACGGGCAGGGCTTGGGGGGCTCGGCGACCGGGATCTTCCTGCGGAACGCGCCGTCGGGGCCGGTGGTGACGGTGCGGCCGTCGGCGTTGGCACAGGCGTTGGTGCCGCCGATCATGTTCTGCCCGCAGATCAGCAGCGTGAGCAGACTCCGTTCCGGCCATCCCGAGCCGCTCACGGTGATGCTGCCGCCCTTGCCCGCCTCGGTTCTGTCGAGGGTGACGGCGGGCGTGACGGCAGGGGTGACGGCGGCGGCCGGGCGGCCGGGCAGGAGAAGAAGCACGGGGGCGAGGAGCAGCGCGAGGAGGGCGATGCGCGCCCCGAGGGGGCTCTGGGCGCCCTTCACGTCTCCGCCCCCGCGCGGCCCCGGCGGCGCCGTACCGCCAGGCCCGCCGCGACGAGGGCGACCGCGGCACCGCCCAGAGTGGGCAGGATCCACGGCAGCGGGGTGTACGAGCCGGACGCCGTGGCGCGGGCGGCGCCGGGGGCGGTCGCGGTGACGTGGACGCGCACCGCGTCCAGGCGCGGGGCGTCCGGCCACTTCTCCGTCAGCCGTACGCTCCGGCCGGGCGCCAGCTCGGCGGGAGCGCCGCTCCCGGGGCGGCGCAGGACCTCGCCGAAGAGGCCGTCGGCCCGGATCGTCAGCCGGGGGGCGAGCGCGGTGTTGCCCCGGTTGACCAGGGCGTAGCGGATGACGGCCCCTCCCCCGGCACCGCTGACCCGGACGTTCTCGACCGCGAGGGCGGGCAGTGCGGGTCCGCCGGTGACGCGCAGCGCCACCGGCAGCCGGACGTCGCGGCCCTCGCCGGTGACGACGACCGCGCCGGAGTGCCCGCCGGGCCGCGCGCCGTCCGGGACGGTGACCGTGAAGGGCATGTCCGCGCGGGTGCGCGGCGGGACCGTCACCCGCCGGGTGGCCAGGGCGAGCCACGGGCCCACGGCCCGCAGGCCGAGGGTGCGTGGCCGGTCGGCCGGGTTGACGACCGTCAGCTTGTCCTCCAGGACGGTGCCCGCCCGGCCCTCCAGGTAGAACGCCGACCGGTCGTCCGCGCCGGGTGCCTCCTTGCCCGGGGGTGCGGGCGCCGCCGACCACGGCTTCGCGTCCGCGAAGGCCGCCGGGGCGGACAGCAGGGCCGCGGCGGCGGTCAGCGCGGCCAGGTGACGCGGGGATCGGCGGGTGCGGTGCGGCGACGTCATCGGCGGCTCCCCTGTGCGTACGCGGACGGCCCGGGAGGTGTGCGGGCGTACGGGCTCGGGCGGTCAGCCGGCGGTGGTGCGACGGCGGCGGGTGAGCCAGAGGGTGCCGGCGACGCCGGTGAGGAGCACGGTGCCGCCGAGAGTGCCGAGGGCAACGGCGGAGTCGGCGGGCCCGGTCTGCGGCAGTTGACCACCACCGGTGGAACCGGAACCTCCGGTACTCGCCGACCCGCCCGTGGCGCCGGAACCGCCCGTGGAACCCGTGGTGCCGGTGCTGCCCGTGGTGCCGGTGCTGCCCGACGTACCGGAAGTGGATCCACCCGAGGACGACGACGAACCGCCGGTGGACGAACCGCCCGTAGACGAACCGCCCGTGGAGGACCCTCCTGACGTCGAGTCACCCCCCGGCCCCTTGACGTCGAGGGTCAGCGAGGGCTTGGGGTTGTTCGAGGGCGTGCAGGTGGTCGTGGTGCCCAGCGCCAGGATGGTGAGCGTGGACGCCGTGAAGGTGACCGTGCCCGTCTTCTTCGGCGTGTAGGTACCCGACAAGTCATTGATCTTGATGGGGGTGTTGGCGGGGATCTCCTGCTCGTTGGCGGGGCCCGAGACCGCCACCGTCCCGCTCTCCGCGCCGCCCAGCTTGATCACGGCACTCGGCTTCATCGCGCCCTTGCCGAGCGGGACCGGGCTGGAGGAGACGCCCTTGCCGAAGGACATGGTGAGTTTGTACGAACTGCCGCTCGCCACGCCCTTGATGTCGATGGGCGAGACGGCGCTCTTGTCCCCGATCGGGGTCTTGCACTGGTAGTCGACGTCGATGGAGACGGCCCGCGCGGCCGGTGCGGCCAGCAGCACCGTCCCGCCGGCCAGGGACGCGGCGATCGCCAGGGCACCGGAACGGCGCGCGGCGCGGTGTGGGAAGTGGGACACCTCGGGTTCCCCTCTCGTCCGGTGCCGCCGCCGGAACTTACTGACGACACATCAGATCGGGCGCCGACAGTACGCCGGGGAGCCTGCCGAGGGAAGACACAGAACACGCCGCTGTCGGCCGACAGCGGCGTCCGTGGTGCGGGTGGCGGGGCCCCGGCTAGGCGGGCGCGGCGAGCTCGGCCCAGACCGTCTTGCCGGCACCGTCGGCGTTCCGTACGACTCCCCAGTCCAGGCAGAGCCGCTGCACGATAAACATGCCGTGGCCGCCCGGACGGCCCGCGCGGTGCGGGTTCCGGGGGGCGGGCGTGCCCGCGCCGAGATCGACGACCTCCAGCCGCAGCACCTTGCCCGTGCAGCTCACCCGGAGCTCCTCGGGGCCGTCCGCGTGCAGGCAGGCGTTGGTGACCAGCTCGGAGACGACCAGCAGGACGTCCTCGGCGGCGGCCCGGTGGTCGGCCGTGACCGCGGGCAGCCAGCCCCAGTCGTGCAGCGCCTCACGGGTGAAGTCACGGGCCCGGGGCACGGCGCCGCTGACCTCCACGAGACGGAGCCGGCGGGCCTGGCCGGAGGGCGGCGGAGCGAGGGCGGAGGGCGGCGGAGTGAGGGCGGAGGCGGCGCCTTCCGCCTCCCGGCCGGGCTCGCCCGGCGGCGGATACGGCCGGGTGGTGCTCATCAGCGCTTCACCTCACCGATTCACCGATACAGACATGATGGTCACCTGGCACATAGAACAGATTCAGCAGACTCCTGCCCGACCGAACGAGGGGAACACCCATCTTCTTCGGTCCGGGCCCTGTGACGCGAGTAACGCGTGAGAAATACACAGGTGGCGGCGGCGCCGCCGGAGTCAATCGGCGATGGCCGCGTCGAGCGTGTCATGCACGGTGAAGACGGCTTCGGCACCGGTGATCTCGAAGACCCGGGCCACCACGGGCCGCATCGCGGCCAGGTGAACGGCCCCGCCCGCCGCCTCGGCGGTCAGCCGGGCACCGAGGAGCACATTGAGCCCGGTGGAGTCGCAGAACTCCAGCTCCGAGCAGTCCACGACCACGCGTGTGGCGCCTTGGGCGACGCAGCGCTCCAGGGGCTCGCGGAGGAGCTCCGCCGTGTGGTGATCGAGCTCACCCGTCGGCGTCACGATCGCGCTCGCCCCGTGGCGCCGGACCTCTACATTCAGCCGGCCCCTGCTCGCACTGCCGACCATCCCGCGGTCCATGCGCATCCTTTCCGACGTGCCTGCCTGGCCACCCCGAACACTACGCCTTCGATACGGCGTCCGGTAGCCGAACATCCGTCATTTACCCACAAAAGCGGACAACACGCACTTGCCATGCGGTGGTGAAGACCGGTAGGGCTAGTAGTCGACATCCACCACGGACGGCTTTGGAGGCGCCGCTACACCGCAGCACGACGCAACGGCTTCGGCAGCCATATGCCGAGAAACGATGGAGGAGACCCATGTCACCCCGGCTCGACGATCCGCGTACCGAATACTCTCGGGAGACCGCCTCGTCGACAACCCCGCCCGAGCATATGGAGCCCGCGCCCGCCGGGCTCCCCACGATCCCGCCGTTCGACGAGGTGGGAGCGCTCGACGCACGGGCACTGTCCAAGACGCTCTTCGCCCGCCTCGCGGAACTCGAAGAGGGCACAGGCGAATACGCGTACGTCCGCAACACCCTGGTCGAACTGAACCTGGCGCTCGTGAAGTTCGCCGCCTCCCGGTTCCGCTCCCGCAGCGAGCCGATGGAGGACATCGTCCAGGTCGGCACCATCGGCCTGATCAAGGCCATCGACCGCTTCGAGCTCAGCCGCGGCGTGGAGTTCCCCACCTTCGCGATGCCGACGATCATCGGCGAGATCAAGCGCTTCTTCCGTGACACCAGCTGGTCGGTCCGCGTCCCGCGGCGCCTGCAGGAGCTCCGCCTCGACCTGGCCAGGGCCGGCGACGAGATGGCCCAGCAGCTCGACCGCGCCCCCACCGTCGGCGAGCTGGCCGAGCGGCTCGGCATCACCGAGGACGAGGTCGTCGAGGGGATGTCCGCGAGCAACGCGTACACCGCCACCTCCCTGGACGCCCAGCCCGGTGACGACGACTCCGAGAGCGCGCTGTCCGCCCGCATCGGCTACGAGGACCACAGCCTCGAAGGCATCGAGTACGTCGAGTCGCTCAAGCCCCTGATCGCCGGGCTCCGCCCGCGCGACCGGCAGATCCTCTCCCTGCGCTTCGTCGCCAACATGACGCAGTCGGAGATCGGCGAAGAGCTCGGCATCTCCCAGATGCACGTCTCCCGTCTCCTCTCCCGCACGCTGGTGCGCCTGCGCAAGGGGCTGACGGTTGAGGAGTGACCCGGGGCGTCCCTCATCCGCCTGCGCGCCGCACGGAAACACCGTGCGGCGCGCGGCGTTGTGGGCGCGCCGCGTCTGAGCGGCCGCGCTCGCCGGGCACTTCACGCCCCGTCAGGCCGCCGTGCGCTCCGTCGAGGCCACCAGGGCCGCCAGGGATGCGCGTGTCTCCTGGAGGGCGGCGATACGGCCGTCC
The DNA here is from genome assembly GCF_040646215.1 of Streptomyces sp. NPDC046215. Taxonomy (NCBI): domain Bacteria; kingdom Bacillati; phylum Actinomycetota; class Actinomycetes; order Kitasatosporales; family Streptomycetaceae; genus Streptomyces; species Streptomyces sp. NPDC046215. The sequence continues at coordinate 50,801 of NZ_JBEYZW010000020.1, forward strand.
AGGCCGTCCAGCTGCGCGCGCAGGTGCTCGCTCACGCACGGGTCGAGGCCCGCGCCCCGGACGCACGGCAGGACGTCGCGGATGACGCGCGTGGGCAGACCGGCGGCGAGCAGGACGCGGATGCGGCGCACCGTCTCCGGGGCGTCCGCCCCGTAGCGGCGGTGGCCGCTGGGGAGTCGCCGGGAGGCGAGGAGGCCCTGCTCCTCGTAGTAGCGCAGGAGCCGGATGCTCACACCGGTCTCGCGCGCCAGCTCACCGATCTTCATGTGCCCTGCCTCACACGGGGTTGCATCTCACACGGGTGTGAGAATTTAGCGTGGCGTTCATGACGCACACAACAGCCGCCGCAGGGACCGCACGACCCGGGACCAGCCGGTCCGACACCAGCCGGCCCAACAACAGCAACCCCTTCAACGTGCGGGTCATCGAGGAGTTCCGGGCCAACGCGGGCGTGGTCGGCGGTCAGTTCGCCGGCACTCGGCTGCTGCTGCTCACCACGCGCGGCGCCCGCACCGGACTGCTCCGCACCACGCCGCTGGTGCACCTCCCCCACGGCGGGCGGCCGGTCGTCTTCGCGTCGAACGGCGGGGCGCCCACCGCGCCGGGGTGGTTCCACAACCTGCTGGCGGACCCGGAGGCGACCGTCGAGGTGGGCCGGGAGCGCTACCCGGTGCGGGCCCTCCTGCTGGAGCCCGCCGAGCACGACGCCGTATGGGCGCGACAGATCGCCGTGGACCCCGCCTTCGCGGAATTCCGGGAGCGGGCGCTGCGGGCCGGGCGGGCGATTCCGCTCGTCGCCCTGGAGCGGGTGGCTCAGACCTCCCGCACGCCGGCGCGCCAGACCGCCGAGACCAGCGGGACGCCCGGCCGGTAGGCGAGGTGGACGTGGCTGGGGGCGTCGAGGAGTGCGAGGTCGGCACGGGTGCCGGGGGTGAGGTGGCCGATGTCGGTGCGGCGCAGGGCGGCGGCGCCGCCGGCGGTCGCCGACCAGAGGGCCTCGTCCGGTGTCATCCCCATGTCGCGCACGGCCAGGGCGATGCAGAACGGCATCGAGCTGGTGAAGGACGAGCCGGGGTTGCAGTCGGTGGACAGCGCCACGGTGGCGCCCGCGTCGAGCAGGCGGCGCGCGTCCGGCCACTGGGCGCGGGTGGAGAACTCCGCGCCGGGCAGGAGCGTCGCCACGGTGCGGCCGTTCGCCAGGGCGTCGACGTCGGCGTCGGTGAGGTGCGTGCAGTGGTCGGCGGAGGCCGCGCCGAGTTCCACGGCGAGCTGCACGCCGGGGCCGTGGGAGAGCTGGTTGGCGTGGATGCGGGGGATCAGGCCGCGGGCGGCGCCGGCGGTGAGGATCGCCCGGGCCTGGTCGCCGTCGAAGGCGCCCTTCTCGCAGAAGACGTCGACCCAGCGGGCGTGCGGGGCGCAGGCGTCGAGCATGGGGCCGGTGACGAGACCGACGTAGCCGGCGGGGTCGTCGGCGTAGTCGGGGGAGACGATGTGGGCGCCGAGGTAGGTGACCTCGTCGGTGTGGGCGGCGGCGACGCGCAGGGCGCGGGCCTCGTCCTCGACCGTGAGGCCGTAGCCGGACTTGGTCTCCTGGGTGGTGGTGCCCTGCCGCAGGGCCTCGCGGAGGTAGCGCAGGAGGTTGGCCTCCAGCGCGGCGTCGGTCGCGGCGCGGGTGGCGGCGACGGTCGTGCGGATGCCGCCCGCGCTGTAGCTCTGCCCGGACATCCGGGCGTTGAACTCGGCGGTGCGGTCGCCCGCGAAGACGAGGTGGGAGTGGGAGTCGACGAAGCCGGGGATCGCGGCCCGGCCCTCGGCGTCGACGCGATTGTCAGTGGCGGGTGCTTTGCTGGTGTCACCGACCCAGGCGACGCGGTCGCCGTCGATGACGACCGCCGCGTCCCGGATCAGACCGAGGGTGCCTTCACCGAGGGAGGGGTCATTGGTGACGAGACTGCTGATGTTGGTGATGACCGTGGTCGCCATGGGCGGGCGGTTCTCCTTCGGGTTTCAGGTCGGCTGCCCGGGACTCGGCGCGGGGCTCGGCGCGGGCCTCAGCCGCGCAGGGCGGCGATGGCGTCAGCCAGGGCCGCCCCCACGTCCGGTACGAGCTGGTGGGCGCCCTCCCGCACGATGTGCCGGCCGCCGACGACGGTGTCCCGGACATCGGCGTTGGTCGCCGCGAATACCGCCGTCTCCAGGGCGAGTTCGGGCGGCGGGCCCGCGGTGCGCACCGAGTCCAGCGCGATCGAGGTGAAGTCGGCGAGGGCGCCCGCCTCGATGCGGCCCGCGTCGGCCCAGCCGAGCGCGGCGTGGCCGTCGGCGGTGGCGGCGGTCAGCAGCTCGGTGGCGCTCCAGTGGCCGCGGGTGCGGGTGTGCAGCCGCTCGTCCAGCTCCATCGCCCGCGCCTCTTCAAGGAGGTCGATCACGGCGTGGCTGTCGCTGCCCAGGGACAGCGGCGAGCCGGAGCGCTGGAGCTTGTGGGCCGGGCCGATGCCGTCGGCCAGGTCGCGCTCGGTGGTGGGGCACATGCAGACGCCCGTGCCGGAGTGGCCGAGGAGGCGGATGTCGCCGGGTGTGAGGTGGGTGGCGTGGACGGCGGTGGTGCGCGGGCCCAGCACCCCGTGGTCGGCGAGCAGGGTCGTCGGGGTGAAGCCGTGGGCCTCGACGCAGGCGTCGTTCTCGGCGGTCTGCTCGGAGAGGTGGACGTGCAGGGGCGCCTCCCGCTCGTCCGCCCAGCCGGCGACGGTGGCCAGCTGGTCGACGGGCACGGCGCGCACGGAGTGGACGGCGGCGCCGATCCGGGTGTGGGCGTCGCCCTTGAGGGCGGCGGCCCGCTCGGCCCAGCGCTCGGCGGTGCCGTCGCTGAAGCGGAGCTGGTGCTGGTTGGGCTCCGCGCCGAAGCCGGAGGAGAGGTAGCAGGTGTCGAGCAGGGTGATGCGGATGCCGGCCTCGGCCGCCGCCGCGATCAGGGCCTCGCCCATGGCGTTGGGGTTGTCGTAGCGGCCGCCGCCGGGGGCGTGGTGGAGGTAGTGGAACTCACCGACGCTGGTGATGCCCGCGAGCGCCATCTCGGCGTACGTCGCACGGGCGAGCGAGAAGTAGCTTTCGGGGGTGAGGCGGTCGGCGATGCCGTACATGACGTCGCGCCAGGTCCAGAAGGTGCCCTCGCCCGCCTGGACGGTGCCGCGCAAGGCCCTGTGGAACGCATGCGAATGGCCGTTGCACAATCCCGGCAGCGTGATCCCCCGCAGGGTCACCGCTCCCGAGGGCGGGGCCGTGACGCCCTTGCGTACGGACGTGATGCGGCCGTCCGGGCCGGTCCGGATGACGACACCGGCCTCGACCCCGGTGCCGAGCCAGGCGTGTTCCGCCCAGTAAGTCTGTGCCGTCAGCGACACGCCAGGCCCTCCAGTACGTCGGTGAGTGCGATCACCCCGGCCAGGCAGTCGTCCTCGGCCGCCGTTTCGGCGGGCGAGTGGGAGACGCCCGTGGGGTTGCGTACGAACAGCATGGCGGTCGGGACGTCTCCGGAGAGGATTCCGGCGTCGTGTCCCGCTCCCGTGCCCAGGACGGGGACGTCCCCGCCGAGGAGGCGGCCGAGCTCGTCGCGCAGGGCGTGCCCGAATTCCACGACGGGCGTGAAGGACTCACGGGTGACGCGGACGTCGACGCCGTCGCGCTCGCCGCGCTCGACGGCGGCCTTCTCGATCTCGGCGATCACGAGGTCGAGGGTCGTCTGGTCGGGGGCGCGGGAGTCCAGCCAGCCGCGGACGAGGGAGGGGATGGCGTTGACGCCGTTCGGCTCCACGGCGACCTTGCCGAAGGTGGCGAGGGCGCCGGTGAGGCGGGCCTTCTTCCGGGCGGCGAGGACGGTGGTGGCGTAGGTGAGCATCGGGTCGCGGCGGTCCTGGAGGCGGGTGGTCCCGGCGTGGTTGGCCTCGCCGTGGAAGTCGAAGCGCCAGCGGCCGTGCGGCCAGATCGAGGAGGCGATGCCGACGGCCTGCGGGGTGTCGGCGAGGGCCCGGCCCTGTTCGACGTGGAGCTCCACGAACGCGCCGATGCGGGCGAGGCGCTCGGGGTCGGCGCCGATGGCCTCCGGGTCGTAGCCGGCGCGCTCCATGGCCTGCGGCAGGGACACGCCGTCGGCGTCGCGCAGCCGCGCCGCCTTGTCCGGGGTGAGCTGCCCGGCGGCCAGCCGGGAGCCGACGCAGGCGAGGCCGAAGCGGGCGCCTTCCTCGTCGCCGAAGTTGACGATCGCCAGGGGCCGGGTGGGCCGCGCGCCGCGCGCGCGGAGCCCGTCGAGGGCGGCGAAGGACGACACGACGCCGAGGGGCCCGTCGAAGGCGCCGCCGTCGGGGACGGAGTCCAGGTGGGAGCCGGTGACGACGGCGTCACCGGCGGTGGGGTCGCCCAGCCAGGCCCATTGGTTGCCGTTGCGGTCGAGCTCGTAGGTCAGGCCGCGGCTCTCCGCCTGCGCGCGGAACCACGCGCGGCAGTCGGCGTCGGCGCCGGTCCAGGCGAAGCGGCGGTAACCGCCGGAGGCCGCGTCGCGGCCGATGGGCAGCAGATCGCGCCACATCTCGTGGAACGACGGTGTGTGCGCGGGTGCGGCTCCGTGGTCCGGTTGGGCCCGCCCGTTCCGCCCTGCGGAACGAGAGCCCACCGCCGGGTTGTCGGCCTCGGTCACGACGCGTCGCCCTCGCGCATCGGGATGCGGACGTCCCGCTCCGCCGCGACCGACTCCGCGATGTCGTACCCCGCGTCCACGTGCCGGATCACGCCCATGCCCGGGTCATTCGTCAGCACGCGGCGGATCTTCTCGCCCGCGAGCGCCGTGCCGTCGGCGACCGTCACCTGGCCGGCGTGGATCGAGCGGCCCATGCCGACGCCGCCGCCGTGGTGGAGGGAGACCCAGGAGGCGCCGGAGGCGACGTTGACCATGGCGTTCAGGAGCGGCCAGTCGGCGATGGCGTCGGAGCCGTCGAGCATGGCCTCCGTCTCGCGGTAGGGCGAGGCGACGGAGCCGCAGTCGAGGTGGTCGCGGCCGATGACGACGGGGGCGGACAGCTCGCCGGAGGCGACCATGTCGTTGAAGCGCTCGCCCGCCTTGTCGCGCTCGCCGTAGCCGAGCCAGCAGATGCGGGCCGGCAGGCCCTGGAAGTGGACCCGCTCGCCCGCCATCTTCATCCAGCGCGCGAGGGACTCGTTCTCCGGGAAGAGGTCGAGGATCGCCTTGTCGGTGGTGTGGATGTCCTTGGGGTCGCCGGAGAGGGCCGCCCAGCGGAAGGGGCCCTTGCCCTCGCAGAAGAGGGGGCGGATGTAGGCGGGGACGAAGCCGGGGAAGTCGAAGGCGCGGGTGTACCCGGCGAGCTGGGCCTCGCCGCGGATGGAGTTGCCGTAGTCGAAGACCTCCGCGCCGGCGTCCAGGAAGCCGACCATGGCCTCGACGTGCCGGGCCATCGACTCCCGGGCCCGCTGGGTGAAGTCGGCCGGCTTCTCGGCCGCGTAGGAGGCCATCTCGTCGAAGCCGATGCCCACCGGCAGGTAGGAGAGCGGGTCGTGGGCGCTCGTCTGGTCGGTGACGATGTCGATGGGGGCGTTCATCGCGAGGAGCTGCGGAACGAGCTCGGCGGCGTTGCCGAGGACGCCGATGGACAGCGGGCGGCGGGCGTCGCGGGCCTCCGTGGCCAGCTGGAGGGCGTGGTCGAGCGAGTCGGCCTTCACGTCCAGGTAGCGGTGCTCGATGCGCCGGTCGATCGCGCGCGGGTCGCAGTCGATACAGATGGCGACGCCGTCGTTCATGGTGACGGCCAGCGGCTGGGCGCCGCCCATGCCGCCGAGGCCGGCGGTGAGGGTGATGGTCCCGGCGAGGGTGCCGCCAAACTTCTTGGCGGCGACGGCGGCGAAGGTCTCGTAGGTGCCCTGGAGGATGCCTTGGGTGCCGATGTAGATCCAGGAACCGGCCGTCATCTGCCCGTACATGGTGAGGCCGAGGGCCTCCAGACGGCGGAACTCCTCCCAGTTGGCCCAGTCGCCGACGAGGTTGGAGTTGGCGATCAGGACGCGCGGCGCCCACTCGTGGGTCTGCATCACGCCGACCGGGCGGCCGGACTGGACGAGCATCGTCTCGTCCTGCTTGAGCGTCTGCAGGGTGCGGACCATGGCGTCGAACGAGCGCCAGTCGCGGGCGGCCTTGCCGGTGCCGCCGTAGACGACGAGCTTGTCCGGGTGCTCGGCGACCTCCGGGTCGAGGTTGTTCTGCAGCATGCGCAGGGCGGCCTCCTGCTGCCACCCCTGGGCGCTCAGACGGTTGCCTCGCGGTGCTCGCACGGGTCGCGGTCCTGACATGAGCCCTGCCTCCCTGACGCTCTGACCTGGCGTCCTGGAGATCCCCCAGGCCAGCCCCTGAATAGAACACTTCACATCTTGTGGCAGTGAATAGCACCAGTCAACAGGTGCGGCCCGGTGGAAACGGATCGTCCGGATCGAGCGGGCCGGTCGCGGTGGCGCCCGGTCGGCCGCGGAACGCTCCCCGGGGCGGCGGGCCGCGTGGTGGAGTGGTGCCATGAGCCTCGGAAGCGCACACGACAGGCGACAGGCCGCCGTGCGGGCGGCGGTCGGCCGCGGGATCGTCGGCGATCGGCACCCCGTGGCCGGGCTGCTGGACGTCCGCGGCATCCGGGCGGCGGCCACCGCCCTGCGCACGGCGTTCGAGGAGGTGGGCGCGCCCGGCACGGAGGTGCTGCACGCGTTCGCCGTGAAGGCGTCGTCCCTGGTGCCGGTCCTGCGGCTGCTGGCGGACGAGGGGCTGGGCTGCGAGGTGGCCGGCCCGGGCGAGCTGGCCCTGGCCCGCGCGGCGGGCGTGCCGCCGGAGCGCACGGTGCTGGACTCCCCGGCGAAGACCGAGGCGGAGCTGCGGGAGGCGCTCGCGCTGGGCATCGCGGTGAACGCGGACAACCGCGCCGAACTGGCCCGGCTGGACCGGCTGGTGGCGTCGGCGCCGACGTCCTCGGCCCTGGGGGTGCGCGTCAATCCGCAGATCGGCGGCGGCAGCATCGGCGCGATGAGCACGGCCACGGCGACGTCGAAGTTCGGGGTGGCGCTGCGGGACGAGGGGGCGCGGTCCTGGCTGGTGCGCGCCTATCAGGAGCGGCCCTGGCTGACCCGGATGCACGCCCACGTGGGCTCGCAGGGCTGCCCGCCGGCGCTGATGGCGGAGGGCGTGCGGGTCGCGTACGAGCTGGCGGAGGAGATCAACGAGGTGGTGGGGCGGCAGCAGGTGGTGACGATGGACATCGGCGGCGGCCTGCCCGTCAACTTCGCCTCGGACGTGGTCGAGCCGTCCTACCGCGACTACGCGCGCCTGCTGGCCGCGACCGTGCCGGGGCTGTTCGACGGCCGGTACGGGCTGGTCACGGAGTTCGGCCGGTCGCTGCTGGCGAAGAGCGGGTGCGTCCTGGCGCGCGTGGAGTACACGAAGTCGGCGGGCGGGCGGCGGATCGCGGTGACGCACGCGGGGGCCCAGGTGGCCACGCGGACGGTGTTCGCGCCCGCGTCGTGGCCCCTGCGGGTGCTGGCCTTCGACGGGGCGGGGCGGCCCCTTCCGGACGGCGACCCGGTGCGGCAGGACGTCGCGGGGCCGTGCTGCTTCGCGGGCGACCTGGTCGCGGTGGACCGGCCGCTGCCGCCGCTGGAGTCCGGTGACCACGTGGCGCTGCTCGACACCGGCGCGTACTACTTCTCGAACCACTTCGCGTACAACTCGCTGCCCCGCCCGGGGGTCTACGGCTACGTGCCCGCGGAGGACGAGAGCGACGGCATCCGGTTCGCCACGGTGCGCACGCCGCAGACGCTCGACGAGCTGGTGGCGGAGAGCGGGGCCGCCCACGCGGCGGACCTGGGCGCGCTGCGCTGAGGCCTCCGGCCGGGCTCCCTGGAACCGGCTGACCCCGGGGCGAGCGCCCACCGGACGGCGCGGCCCTCGGTCCGGCACTGCCGCAGGGCCCGCTCGGCCCCGTTCCGGCGTCCGCACCGGTGGCACGGCACCTGCCACAGGCGACCGGTCAACGTCCAGCCGACCCGGCCCGTCGGAGCGCTCGCCACGGGCGCCCCGGACACCGCGCCGGCGGTACGGAACCCGCCGCAAGCGACCGGTCGGGGGGGCGGCCGACCGGGCCGACCGGCTCCACCGGGACACCGACCGGATCACAGGTCACCCCGCGAGCCGACGCCGCCCGCCGCGGCACCGTCACGCCGGCCAACCCTCGGTCCGGCGCCCCGGCCCCGCTCCGGCACCCGCACCGGTGGCACGGCATCCGCCACAGGCGACCGCCGGCCTGCGGCTCACCGGCCCGCCGGCGCGTCGCCATAGATGCCTGGGTCAAGGCCGGGCAGGCAGCCGCGGCAGCGGCACAGCCTCCGCCGCCCGCCCCACCGGGCCCCCGGCTCCGCCGAGAGTACCGACCGGACCGCACGTCACCCCCGCGAGCCGGCACACCCACTGGGCCCGACGGAGCGCTTTCACGGATGCTCCGGGGTCCCGCGCCGGCGGCACGGAACCCGCCGCAAGCGACCCGTCAACCCCGCCGCCCACCGGGCCCGCCGGAACGCCACCACGAACGCCCCGGGCCCCGCGCCGGCGGCACGGCCCGGCACCCGCCGCAGGCGCCAGCGGCACGGCACTCCACTCCACCCACCGCGAGCGACAGGTCGGCGTGCGACACACCAGGCCCACCGAAGCGTCCACCACGGACGCCCCGGGCCCTGGCCGGCAACAGCACAGCGCCCGCCGCGGGCGACCGATCAGCCGCTACCCCACCGGGCCCGCCGAAGCATCACCACGAACGCCCTGGGCTCACGCGCCCGGCAGGCCCCGCGCCAGCTGCACGGCCCGGCACCCGCCGCCGGCGCCCCCTCAGCCCGCCGCGCCCGCCGTTCGGCCCGGCGCCGGGCGGCCCGTTCGGCGGCGGGCGCCGCCCGGGGCCGCGTCGCCCGCCGCGAGGCCCGTCGTGAGGTAGCCGCGTACCGGACCGGCCGCCGGGCTGCTGCGGGCCCGTTCGGCGCGTACCCACAGCAGGGTCTCGGCCGAGCGTTCCAGGCCGCCCAGCCACAGGGACTTGGCCCACAGGCCCGCGCCGGCGCCCGCCATGGCCAGGCCGGCGGCGGCGGGTACCGCGAAGGAGGAGGCGACGCAGGCGAGGAAGGCGAGCAGCAGCCACCAGCGGCGGGCGCGCCGCCAGTTGCGCAGGGTCACCGCCCGGTCCTGGAGGAACACGGACCGCCCGGCCCGCGTCGCTCCCCGCGCCAGCTCCGCGTACCTGCGGCGCCGGGCGGCGAAGACGCCGCCCGCGGTGAGCAGGAAGAGCGCCGCCCCGGCGAGCAGCCCGATCCGCCGCCCGGTGAGCCCGGGCACGAGGGCACCGATGCCCGCGCCGACCAGGCCCGCCCACCACAGCCATCCGGCGGGTGCCCTGACGACCACCGCCACCCGCGCCAACGCGTACGATCCGCGCCCCACGTCGGACCTCCTCCATGTCCTCGCCGGTCTCCGCCGGTACCACGTGCTCGTTCGGACTCCGGTGCGACCGGAACCCCGCGGCAGGTTAGCCAACGATTATGAGCACCGGCTGAGAAGTGCCCGGCGCGCGGGCGGCGCATACGTCATACCGGGGTAGCACGCGCGTGTTGGCTCCGCCGTATGACGCTTCCGGGCCCCGCCCGTCCCTAGAGTCGGCGCACCGGCCGATGGGGAGGAGCGCAGGATGGTGGCGTACGAACGTGGTCTTCGGCGGCGTGCCGTGGTGGCGGCGGGGGTGCTGGCCGTCACGGCGGTCCTGGGCGGGACGGTCTCCGGAGCGGAGGCGCGCGGTGCGGCCGGTCCGGCCCTCCCGCACGCGGACCTGCCGGCGCCCACGGGCCCGTACCCGGTCGGTACGACGGCCCGCCACCTGGTGGACCGGTCCCGCACCGACCCGTGGGAGCCGCGGCGGCACCGCGAGCTCATGGTGAGCTTCTGGTACCCGGCGGAGCCCGGGGCGCCCGGCGAACCGGCGCTCTACATGGACCGGGACTCCGCGGCCCACTTCGGTTCGGCCGCGGGGGCCGGGCACGCCCACGGGGTTCCGGCCGGTGCCGTCGACTGGTCGGCCACGCGCACGCACGCGCGCGTGGACGTCCCGGTGGCGCGCGGCGTCCGGTCCCTGCCGGTCGTGCTGTACTCGGCGGGCCTGGGCGACCCCCGCACCTGGGGCACGCACCTCGTGGCGGATCTGGCGTCGCGCGGCTACGTGGTCGTCACGGTCGATCACCCCTACGACGCGTCCGAGGTGCGTTTCCCGGACGGGCGGCTGGTGGAGTCGGTGCTGCCGTCCCTGGCGGGCAAGCCGGGCACCGATGTCGGCGCCGTGCTGCGCAAGGCGGTGCGGGCCCGGGTCGACGACACCCGCTCCGTGCTCGACGCGCTGGCGGGCCCGGCGCTGCGGCGGGGCCTGCCGCACGGTCTGGCGCAGGCCATGGACCTGCGGCGCGTCGGCATGGCGGGGCACTCCGCGGGGGGGTTCACGGCCGCGCAGGCCATGCACGACGACCGGCGGATCCGGGCCGGGGTCAACCTGGACGGCACCATGGACTTCCCCGGCCCCGACGGCACGGGCCACCACTTGAGCAGCGTCGCGCGGGACGGCCTGGACGGGCCGTTCCTGCTGATGGGCTCGGACGGCGCGAATGACAATGCGCCGTCGTGGTCGGCCTTCCGGAAGAACACGCGCGGCCGGCAGGCGGAGCTGCTCATGACCGGCTCGCGCCACGGCGCGTACTCCGACGCCCCGGCCCTGCTGCCGGAGCTCGTCCGGCAGGGCGCGGTGCCCCGGGCGGCGCTGGAGGGGAACGTCGGGACGGTGCGGCCGGAGCGCGCGGTCGCGGCGGTCCGGGCGTACGTGGCGTCGTTCTTCGACCGCTTCCTGAAGGGCCGTGACGACCACCTGCTGGACGGTCCGTCCGATCGTTACCCGGAGCTGCGCCACAAGAGCTGACGCGCCGGCGGGCTACTCCACGAACAGGCCCCGCGCCGCGGCCTTCGCGTCGAACTCCTCCAGGTGGGCCTGCGCGTCCGGCAGGGCGTCGCACATCGCCTCCAGCAGGACGCGCCCGAGCAGCATCGGGGCGCACGCGGTGTCGAAGGCGAGGCCGGTGCCGACGGCGGCGGGGAGCAGGAGGTCGCTGTGGCGGGCGACGGGGGCGAAGGTGGAGTCGGCGACGGTGACGACGGTCAGGCCCGCTCCGCGCGCGTACTCCAGCGCCTCGACGACCTCGCGCGGGTGGCGCGGCAGCGCGAAGCACAGCAGGGCGCTCGCCCCGGCCCGGACGGAGGCGTCGATGCGGTCGGCGAGGAGGGTGCCGCCCTCGTCCAGGAGGCGGACGTCGGGGTGGACCTTGCGGGCGAAGTAGGTGAAGCCCGCGGCCTGGGCGGTGGCGGCGCGCAGGCCGAGCACGGGCAGCGGCCGGGAGCCGGCGAGCAGGTGTCCGGCGCGGGTGACGGGCGTGGGGTCGGCGAGCAGCGAGGCGAGGTGGCGGAGGTTGTCGATCTCGGCCTCGACCGCCTGCTGGTACTCGTTGGGGGCGCCCTCGCCCCCGCCGGCCGTGGCGGGGGCGACGTCGCGCAGGTGGCGGCGGAGCGCGGGGTAGCCGTCGAAGCCGAGGGCGACGGCGAAGCGGGTCACGGACGGCTGGCTGACGCCGGCCAGCTCGGCGAGTTCGACGCTGGAGAGGAACGGCGCGTCGGCGGCGCGGCGCACCATGCAGTGGGCGATGCGGCGCTGGGTGGGGGTCAGCCGGTGTCCTTCGAAGAGCTTCTGCAGCCGTGCGGTGGCCTCCGGCTCGCCTCCGTTGTCGCTCATCGGCCCTCCAGATCGTCTCGACACGGCGTCCCCGGCGCGTCTGCTCGGTGCGGCCATGCGCCGTCGGCGGGCGCGTCGCGGCCACCGGCGGCCCCCGCAACCATTCAAGCGGACCTGACCCTGCATGGAATTATGCAGGGTCGGCCCGGCGTCCGCCTCACACCGGTGGGAGCAGCTTCTTCTGGGGCTTGCCCATGGCGTTGCGCGGCAGCGCCTCCAGGAAGCGGACGCGTCGCGGCCGCTTGTGGACGGACAGGTGTCCGGCCACGAAGTCGATCAGCGCCCGCTCGCTCACCCCGTCGGCGACGACATACGCGACGATCTCCTGCCCGAGGTCCTCGTGGGGCGCCCCGACGACGGCCGCCTCCCGCACCGCCGGGTGGTCCAGCAGGGCGTTCTCCACCTCGCCCGCGCCGACGCGGTAGCCGCCGGACTTGATCAGGTCGGTCGAGGCGCGGCCCACGATGCGGTGCATGCCGTCCGCCCCGACGGTCGCGATGTCGCCCGTGCGGAACCAGCCGTCGGCCGTGTGCGCCTCCGCGGTGGCCTCCGGACGGCTCAGATAGCCGGAGAACAGCGTCGGCCCGGACACCTCCAGCTCGCCGATGCCCCCTTCCTCGGCCACCACCCGGGTGCGGACGCCCGGCAGCGGGAGCCCCACCGAGCCCGGGCGGCGTTCGCCGTCGGCGCGGGTGGTGAGGGTGATCAGGGTCTCGGTCATGCCGTAGCGCTCGATGGGCCGCTGCCCGGTGAGGGCCTCCAGGTCGCGGAAGACGGGCGCGGGCAGGGCCGCGCTGCCCGACACCAGCAGCCGGGCCGCGCGCAGCGCCCGGGCCGCGTCCGGCTCGCGGACGACGCGGGACCACACGGTCGGCACCCCGAAGTACAGGCTGCCGCCCGCCGCCGCGTACGCCTGCGGGGTCGGCCGGCCGGTGTGCACGAGCCGGCAGCCGGTGCGCAGGGCCCCCAGCACGCCGAGGACGAGGCCGTGCACGTGGAAGAGCGGCAGCCCGTGCACGAGGGTGTCCTCGGCCGTCCACTGCCACGCCTCGGCCAGCCCGTCCAGGCCCGCGGCGACGGCGCCGCGCGAGATCAGGGCGCCCTTGGGCGCGCCGGTGGTGCCGGAGGTGTAGAGGATCAGCGCGGTCGTGGCGGGGTTCTCGTCGGGGGCCGACCAGTCGGCGCGTTTGCGCAGGTCGACCGGCAGGTCCCCGCCGGGTCCCAGGACCAGCGCGGCGCCGGAGTCCTTGAGGATGTGGTCGCGCTCGGCGGGCCCTGCGTCCGGCGGCAGGGGCACGACGGGCACCCCGGCCAGCAGTCCGCCCACGACGGCCACGGCGGTCTCCGGCGTCGCCTCCGCCCGCACGGCCACGGACGGCGAGCCGGCGATCTCGGCCGCCACCGCGCCCGCGGCGCCCAGCAGTTCCTCCCGCGAGAGGGTGCGCCCGGCGACGGTGAGGGCGTCCGGCCGGTCGGCGCCGGCGGCCCGGTCGGTGAGGGCCGTCAACAGGGGTTCGGTCGGTTCGTGCACGGAGTTGCTCCTTCCACGGGGGCCGCGCGGCCGTCCCCCACTGCGGATACAGGTGCCCGCCGCACAGACGCGGGGCCGTCCGTGACGGTACCGCCGCGGGCGCGCCGGTCCGGGGCCCGGGCGGAACTCAGCCGGAAAAGAAACGGCCCCGGCCTGCCGCCCCGTCAGGAAACGGGGTGGCGGACCGGGGACCGGATCCGGGGTGTGGATGCGCGGGAGGCCGCCGCACCCCGGCCGGAGCCGGGGTCGGGACGACGGCGACCCCCCGCGGGGACACGGTCCGGCCGGGCCGGAACGTCCGCGTCCGGACGGCTGTGGAGTCCGGGAGCCGCTCCGGAGGTTCCTGCCGCCGCACTGGGTGCCGGCCGGGGCCGTGGCCCTGCCGACACCCCCAATATGCCGGACCGTTGTTAAGCCCGTGCTGCGAGCGCGTGACACATACGCACCTTTTACGGGTCGCTTGCGCGTCGCCTTCTCCGCCGGCCAGGCGGTTACTTGGCGGAGCCCGCCGCGTCCTCGGCGAGGAAAGCCAGCAGGTCCTGACGGCTCACCACACCGGTGGGCTTGCCCTCGACGAGGACGATCGCCGCGTCCGCCCGGCCGAGCACGGCCATCAGGTCCGCGAGCGGCTCACCGGAGCCGACCTGCGGCAGCGGCGGGCACATGTGCTTCTCCAGCGGGTCGGAGAGCGAGGCGCGCTGGGCGAACAGGGCGTCCAGCAGCTCCCGCTCCACGACCGAGCCGATGACCTCGGCGGCCATCACATCGGGGTGCCCCGCGCCCGGCTTGACGATGGGCATCTGCGAGACGCCGTACTCGCGGAGCACCTCGATGGCCTCGCCGACCGTCTCCTCGGGGTGCATGTGCACCAGCGAGGGGAGGCCGCCGTCCTTGCGCTGGAGGACGTCGCCGACGCGGGCGGCGTCCCCGGCCTCCTCCAGGAAGCCGTAGTCCGCCATCCACTCGTCGTTGAAGATCTTGCTGAGGTAGCCGCGGCCGCTGTCCGGCAGCAGGACGACGACGACGTCGTCCGGGCCGAGGCTCTCGGCCGCCCGCAGGGCGCTGACGACCGCCATGCCGCAGGAGCCGCCGACGAGCAGCCCCTCTTCCTTGGCGAGGCGGCGGGTCATCTGGAAGGCGTCCTTGTCGGAGACCGCGATGATCTCGTCGGTCACCGTGCCGTCGTAAGCGGACGGCCAGAAGTCCTCACCGACGCCCTCGATCAGGTACGGGCGGCCGGAGCCGCCGCTGTAGACCGAGCCTTCGGGGTCCGAGCCGATGACCTTGACCCGGCCGTCGCTGACCTCCTTGAGGTAGCGGCCGGTGCCGCTGATGGTGCCGCCGGTGCCCACGCCCGCCACAAAGTGCGTGATCTTGCCCTCGGTCTGCTCCCACAGCTCGGGGCCGGTGGAGTAGTAGTGCGAGAGGGGGTTGTTGGGGTTGCTGTACTGGTCGGGCTTCCAGGCGTTCGGGGTCTCCCGCACGAGGCGGTCCGAGACGTTGTAGTAGGAATCCGGGTGCTCGGGGTCGACGGCGGTCGGGCAGACCACGACCTCGGCGCCGTAGGCGCGCAGCACATTGATCTTGTCGTTGGAGACCTTGTCAGGGCACACGAAGATGCACTTGTAGCCCTTCTGCTGGGCCACGATGGCCAGGCCCACACCCGTGTTCCCGGACGTCGGCTCCACGATCGTCCCGCCCGGCTTGAGCTCCCCGGACTTCTCCGCGGCCTCGATCATCCGCACGGCGATGCGGTCCTTCACCGAACCGCCGGGGTTGAAGTACTCGACCTTGGCGAGGACGGTGGCCCGGATGCCTTCGGTCACGCTGTTGAGCTTCACGAGCGGGGTGTTGCCGACGAGCTCAATCATCGAATCGTGATACTGCACGGTGATCTCCGCGGTCAGGGGCACTAGCGGTCGTCGCGTACCCGTATGTCCAGCCTATTGCGCCGCCGAGTGCACTAGCGGCGCGTTGTGCGAGGGAGCGCTCGGGGCAACAACCTGTTAGCACGGTGAGCAAGCGTGCACAGCAGCGGAGCCGGACGGCAAGCAGGGAGGTGATCTCGACCCCATGACGATGTCGAGGGCGAGAGTCGCACGGCGGATCGCGGCCGCGGCGGCCTACGGGGGCGGCGGGATCGGCCTGCTGGGCGCCACGGCCGTCGGTGTCCTGCTCACGGAGGCCCGGCTGGCCAAGCGGGTGGTCGGCGGGAACCATGACGCGGTGCCGCGCGCGGACGGCCGGTACGGCTCCGCGTTCGTCCACCGGCTGGGCCGGGAGCCGCTGCTCCTGGGGGTCCTCGGGGACTCCACGGCCGCGGGTCAGGGCGTGCACCGCCCCCGCCAGACGCCGGGGGCCCTGCTGGCCTCGGGGCTGGCGGCGGTGGCCGAGCGGCCCGTGGAGCTGCGGAACGTGGCCCTCTCGGGCGCCCAGTCCCACGACCTGGACCGGCAGGTCACCCTGCTGCTCGGCGACGGTGACGGCGGCGAGGACGACGTGGGGGCGCGCCCGCCCGATGTGTGCGTGATCATGATCGGCGCGAACGATGTGACGCACGGCATGCCCGCCGCCCGCTCCGTCCGGCTGCTCTCCGACGCGGTGCGCCGGCTGCGGGACGCGGGCAGTGAGGTGGTGGTGGGCACCTGCCCCGACCTCGGCACCATCGAGCCCGTGTACCAGCCGCTGCGCTGGGTGGCCCGGCGGCTGAGCCGCCAGCTCGCGGCGGCCCAGACGATAGGGGTGATCGAGGCGGGCGGGCGGACGGTCTCGCTGGGTGCCCTGCTGGGCCCCGAGTTCGAGGAGAACCCCCGCGAACTGTTCGGACCCGACAATTACCACCCGTCCGCCGAGGGCTACGCCACGGCGGCCATGGCCGTGCTGCCGACCCTGTGCGCGGCGCTGGGCCTGTGGCCGCAGGACGAGGAGCGCCCGGACGCGGCGCGCCGCGAGGGCATCCTCCCGGTGGCCCGGGCGGCCGCGCAGGCGGCGGCCGAGGGCGGCACGGAGGTCACGGCGGCCCGCGGCCGCTGGGCCCTGCTCAAGCACCGCAAGCGGCGCCGCCTGCCGTCTCCCACGGAAGCGACGCCTCACCATGTGTGGCTACGAGTCGGCCGCGGCGGCTGACCGGGACGCGGTGCGGCTCGCCGGGACGCCGTGCGGCTCGCCGCCGGGGCGGGGTGGCCGCCCCTTGGACCACGCCGCGCCTCGGGGCGCGGCGCCCCGGGGCTCCGGCCTCCGACCTGCGGCGGCGGCCTGTCACCGGGAGCGCCGCCCACGGCCGCAGGGCCCAGGACCGGGCCTGGCCATGCCGGCCTGCCGTCGCGGTGCCCCCGGGGGGCGCTGCCCGAATGCCGCAGCCCGGCCGAAGCCGCCCGGCTCCCGCCCGGAAACTGCATGCCGACCGCCACCGTGCGAGAACCCCGGCCGAACCCGGCCGCGAGCCGCCCCGGGGGCGCTGCCCGAATGCCGCAGCCCGGCGGGGGCCGGTCCCCGCCACGAACACCGCACCGCCCACCGCAGCGGGTGAGCCACCGCCGCCGCGATGGCCCGCCGCCCCGGGCCGGACCCGGCCGCGAGCCGCCTCTGGCACCTCGGATGCCGACGCCCGGCAAGACGCCACCCGGCTCCGCCAGGAACACCGCACCGCCCGCCGCCACGGGCCGAATCTCCGCCGCGAGGACCCCGACCCCGGCCGGAACCCGACCGCAAGCCGCCCCCGGGGGCGCACCATGGATGCCGAAGCCCCGGCGGGACGCCACCCGGCGGTGCCGAACTTCCGGAATCACGAAGCCGGGGCCCCGCGGCCCTGAGCGTCCGCTTAGAAAAGAGGCCCGCATCACAGTGACCACCCCGTGACCCGCGCCCTACGGGCGGGTAACTTCCACCCAGTCCAGCCTTCTCGCGCCCCTTGGAGCCGTGATGCCCGAAGCCGTGATCGTCTCAACCGCCCGTTCCCCCATCGGTCGCGCCTTCAAGGGCTCCCTGAAGGAGATGCGGGCCGACGACCTGACCGCGACGATCATCGGGGCCGCGCTGGCGAAGGTCCCCGAGCTCGACCCGCGCGACATCGACGACCTGATGCTCGGCTGCGGCCTCCCCGGCGGCGAGCAGGGCCACAACCTGGGCCGGATCGTGGCCGTGCAGATGGGCATGGACCACCTGCCGGGCTGCACGATCACCCGCTACTGCTCGTCGTCGCTGCAGACCTCCCGGATGGCGCTGCACGCGATCAAGGCGGGCGAGGGCGACGTCTTCATCTCGGCGGGCGTCGAGACGGTCTCCCGCACGGTCAACGGCTCGTCCGACGGCATGCCGGGCAGCCACAACCCGTTCTTCGCCGAGGCCGAGGCCCGCACGGCCGCCCGTGCGGAGCAGGGTTCGGACGAGTGGCACGACCCCCGCGAGGACGGCCTCGTGCCGGACGCGTACATCGCGATGGGGCAGACCGCCGAGAACCTGTCCCGGCTGAAGGGCATCACCCGCGAGGAGATGGACGAGTTCGGCGTCCGTTCGCAGAACCTCGCCGAGGAGGCCATCAAGAAGGGCTTCTGGGCGCGGGAGATCACGCCGGTCACCACCCCGGACGGCACGGTCGTCTCGCAGGACGACGGCCCGCGCGCGGGAGTGACCATGGAGGGTGTCCGCGGCCTCAAGCCGTCCTTCCGCCCCGACGGTCTGATCACGCCGGGCAACTGCTGCCCGCTCAACGACGGCGCCGCCGCCCTGGTGATCATGTCGGACACGAAGGCGCGCGAGCTGGGCCTGACCCCGCTCGCCCGGATCGTCTCCACCGGCGTCTCCGCCCTGTCCCCCGAGATCATGGGCTTCGGCCCGGTCGAGGCGAGCAAGCAGGCGCTGCGGCGGGCCGGCCTGGGCATCGGCGACATCGACCTGATCGAGATCAACGAGGCGTTCGCCGCGCAGGTCATCCCGTCGTACCGGGCGCTGGGCGCGGACCTGGACAAGGTCAACGTCAACGGCGGTGCGATCGCGGTGGGCCACCCCTTCGGCATGACGGGCGCCCGGATCACCGGCACGCTGATCAACTCGCTCCAGTGGCACGACAAGCAGTTCGGCCTGGAGACGATGTGCGTGGGCGGCGGCCAGGGCATGGCGATGGTGATCGAGCGGCTGAGCTGAGCTGGAGCGCAGCGGAAGCGAAGGGAAGCCGCGCATGGGTCCGGAGCGGCTGAGCTGAGCTGGAGCGCAGCGGAAGCGAAGGGAAGACGCGCATACGGCGAGAGCGGCTGAGCTGAAGCGCAGCGGAAGCGAAGGGAAGCCGCGCAGGGAGCCGGTGCGGCTGAGCCGGAGCGCACAGTCTTGCGCCCGCGATCCGCTCTCAAACAGATACACGGTGCCTCTTGCGGGACCGTGACCCAATCGCCTCCAGGATGTGACCAACGTCCTGGAGGCGATTCGTTTCCGCAGGTCAGAGATGTTGAAGGGACAACGTCCAAGCCCTAAGTCCCGTCCATTTCATGACGTTTTGCACTGTGGGCGATGGGCAGGGCGCGTCAAGCTGAGGTAGGAATCTGGGGGATCCATAGCAACCGGGAGTACGTCAGTGAGCGCCATGTCCCTTGCCCTGCTGCTTGCCGCTGCCACCGCGACGGCCGCCGGCGCCGCCGCCCTGTACAGCACGCGCGGCCTGCGGCGGCAGATCGCCGCCCTGCGCGCCGACCTCGTGGCGGCCGCCGCCGCGCCCCGGGCGCACGCCCCCGTGCCCGCCGCCCGGCCCGCCCCGGCCGCGGCGGAGATCGCGGAGATACGGGCGGCCGTCGCCGACGCGCTGGCCGAGGAGCGGGAGCGGGAGCTGGCCGAGGCCCGGGCGTTCTGGGCCGCCCAGGAGGCCCGTGACCTGGCCGCCGACGCCCCGTCGCTGCTGGGTGGCCTGCCGGGCCCGGGGGACGACCTGACGGGCCCCGAGGGCCCTTACAGCGGCCTCTACCTGCCGCGCCAGGCGGACCTCGTCGGCCTGGAGCCCCTCTCGGAAGCCGCCGCCGAGGCCGAGGAGTCCCCGGAGCTGGCCGCGGCACGCCGCCGCCACCCCTCCCACCCCGACTTCACCCCGGCGCCGCTCGTGGGCGACCACGAGAGC
The DNA here is from genome assembly GCF_040646215.1 of Streptomyces sp. NPDC046215. Classification (NCBI taxonomy): domain Bacteria; kingdom Bacillati; phylum Actinomycetota; class Actinomycetes; order Kitasatosporales; family Streptomycetaceae; genus Streptomyces; species Streptomyces sp. NPDC046215. The sequence continues at coordinate 70,326 of NZ_JBEYZW010000020.1, forward strand.
ACCGTCGAGCGGCTCGCCGAGCTGACGGACACCCGGATCCCGCTCATCGACGTGCGCCCCGGCCCGCTCGGCACCCTGGACGTGTACGTCTTCGCCGACGGCACCACCCTGTGCATGACCCCCGGCCACCGGGAGACCGCCGAGCGCCTGGCGGACGCGCTGCGCGCCGGTGACGAGCCCGTCCTGCTGGGCGGCTCCGGGGTGGCCGGCGCCTACTCCCTGACGTTCGGCTGCGCGGCGGAGAAGATCTACGTCCTCGCCGACCGCGTCATCGCCTCGCTGTAGCCGCGTAGCCGCGCCCGCGCGGTCGGGCCCTTCAGAGCCCGCACCGCCGGGCCGCGGCCTCGATGAGCGCGACGGCCCCGGCCGCCCCGACCCCCTCGGGCAGCGGCTTTCCGCCGACCGCCGCGAGGGCTTCGGCCAAATCGTGACCGGCCACGGCCACTTGGTCGGCGGCGGCGAACATCCCCGCCTCGGGCATTTCCCGCTCCCCGGCGGCCTCCGGTTCCTCGATCCGCCGGGTCCACGCGGCCAACTCACGGGCCAGGGTCAGCGCTTCCGCCGCGGCCCCCCTGCTCAGACGGGACTGCGGCAGCGTACGCAGCCGGTCGGCGAAGGCGTCCACGGCGGCCAGAAGAGGCGTCACATCATCCACGGTGCGAGCCTATGCGCCGCCGACGGACTGTTGCCAATGGATGAACACTCAGGCACGGTGACAGGAAGGACCATCATCCGACGCGTCCGGAGGCGCCGATGTCCCACGTCTTCTCCGACGAGACCCACCGGAATTTGCTCTCCCGCATCCCCCATTGCACCGGCCGCGAAGTCGCCGACTGGCTGCGCACGGTCGAGGAAGGCCCCTCTCTCTTCCGCTTCGAGGAGAAGGTCAGCTGGCTGCGCGGAGAGCACGATCTCGCCTATGGCCACGCCAAGGCGATCGTCCACGAGTACGACCTCCGGCGGGCCGCGCGAAAGCTCCGGTAGCGGGCGCGCCGCACACCCGCTCACCTAACGAAACCAGGCGCACAACGGGGCGGACAACGGGGCAGACAACGGCGAAGGGCCCGGGAAGACGTCTTCCCGGGCCCTTCGTCAGGAGTTACTGATCAGCGGTCGCCGACCGGCGCCGACCGCTAGTCGTTGCCGTTCAGCAGGGAGACCAGGCGGAGCATCTCCAGGTAGATCCACACCAGCGACAGCGTCAGACCGAAGGCCGCCATCCAGGCGATCTCCCGGGGGGCGCCGTAGTGGACGCCGTCCTCGATCTGCTTGAAGTCCATCGCGAGGAACGCCGCGCCGAGCAGCACGCCGATGACGCCGACGCCGATGCCCAGCCAGCCGCTGCGCAGGCCGAGGCCGTCGCCGCCGCCGGCGAGGGCGGCCACCATGTTGACCACCATCAGCAGCAGGAAGCCGATGGCGGCGGCCATCACGAAGCGGTAGAAGCGCCGGTCGACCCGGATCAGCCGGGTCTTGTAGGCGATGAGCACACCGGCCGAGACGGCCATCGTGCCCAGCACCGCCTGCATCGGGGCGCCGTCCGCGTAGTGGTTGTACGCCTTGCTGATCACGCCGAGGAAGAGGCCCTCGAACGCGGCGTACGCCAGGATCAGCGCGGGGACCGGCTTGGCCTTGAACGACTGGACCAGGCCGAGCACCATCGCGATGAGCGCTGCGCCGAAGCCGAGCCCGACCGGAAGGTCGGCGACCCAGGCCAGGACGGCCGTGACCACGACCGTGCCGAGCGTCATGCCGGTACGGGCGACGACGTCGTCCATCGTCATGACGCCCGGGCGGGCGGGGGCCTGCGGGGGCGCGCCCTGCTGCAGGTCCGGGCCGCCCTGGGCGTAGGGGTTCGCGGCGTAGGGGTTGGTGGGCTGGGCGTAGGGGTTGCCGGCGGTGCCCGCGTAGGGGTTGCCCTGGGCCGCGGTCCCGGCCTGCGGCGTCGCGTTGAACCCCGCGTAGCCGTTGTCGCGGAACCGTCGCGAGAAGACCGGGTTGCTGCTCCTCATCTCACTCCTCCATGGCCACCCTGCGCGGCCTTAGCGCTCAAGGGTAATAGGTAGGCAAAGGAATAGCCCTCGTGCTTGGGGACGATCTTTTCCCCGCTGTCCCTCATGCCCTCTCCATCCCTCCCAACGCTATCCCGCCACGGTGGGTTCCGTGGCGGGGAGCACAGCCGGGCGTGGGAGCCCCGCTCAGCCGCGGGGTGCGTTGACGCGGACCGCCATGTTGCCCGAGGGGTGCTTGTTCTCGTGCATGAGCTGGTGGGCCCGGCCGGTGTCCTCGAATTCGCCGACCCAGGACAGGCAGGGGTCGAGCTTCTTGCTCGCGGCCAGTTCGATCACCTGGCGGCACTGCTTGATGTTCGCGAAGTGCGACCCCTGGAGACGCTTCTGCCGCATCCACAGGAAGCGCAGGTCCACGTCGCCGTTGTAGCCGGTGGTGCCGCCGCAGATGACGACCATGCCCGCGGTGTCGCACAGGTACATGGACGTGGGGATGGTGGCCTGGCCGCTGTGCTCCAGGACGATCTTCGGCGCCCGGCGCTCGCCGAGGATGCTCCAGAATTTGCTGCCGAAGGCGCGGACGCCCTTCATCCACTTCGCCATGGCCTCGGTGTCCGAGGTGTCGGGCAGCCGGCCCCAGTGGTCGAAGTCGTTGCGGTTGATGTAGCCCTCGGCGCCGAGCTCCAGGCAGAACTTGCCGCGCTCGTCGTCGGAGACCACGGCGATCGGGATGCCGCCGCGGATGCGGGTGATCTGGATGGCCATCGAGCCGAGGCCGCCGGCCCCGCCCCAGATGAGCACCGGGTCCCCGGGCTCCACCGTGTTCGGGGCCCAGCCGCACAGCTGCCGGTACGCGGTGGCGCCCGTCAGCAGGAAGCAGGCGGCCTCCTCCCAGGACAGGTTGGCGGGCTTGGGGTGGCACTGGTAGTCGGCGACCAGCGCGTACTGGGCGAAGGAGCCGTAGTTCGTCTCGTAGCCCCAGGCGTTCGTGGTGACCGACGTCATGGGGTCGGCGCCCATGCGGATGTCGGGGGCGGTCTCGTCCCAGGTGCAGCCGGAGAGCATCACCTCGTCACCCACCTTCACGGAGGTGACGCCCTCGCCGACGGCCCAGACGATGCCCGAGCCCTCGGAGCCGCCGATGTGGAAGTCCTCGGGCTCCCCGCGCTTCTGCCGGCCGGCTATGACGTCGTAGGGATAGCCGAGCGACGCCCAGACGTTGTTGTAGTTGATCCCGGCGGCCATCACGTAGACCAGGACCTGGCCGCGGCCGGCCCGCGGCACGTCGACGACCTCCATGGCGAAGCCCTGCTCCGGCGGGCCGTAGCGCTCCGGACGGATGACCGCGGCGTGCATCCGCTCGGGCACCTCGCCCAGCGGGGGCATCTCACCGATGTCATACAGGTTCTTGGTCAACTCTTCTCCTCCACCTTGCGGAATCGCGATCACTGCTGTGTCGAGCCGTACTGCTTGGTCTGGGGCGGCCGGGCGGGCGTCAGGCGGTGGCCTGCGCCTCGATCTCCTTGGCCAGGGCCACGGTGGTGACGCCGCGCGCCAGCTTGGCGACGGACAGGGAGACGCCCAGCTCCTTCTCCAGCCGCTTGCGGAGCTCGGTCGCCATGAGCGAGTCCATGCCGAGCCGGTTGAAGGGCTTGTTCACGTCGAGCTTGGCCACGCGCATCTTCAGGACCGCCGCGACGTGCTCCGCCACGCGCTCGGTCATGGGGCGGTCGTCCGGGGCCGCGGGCGCGGCCGGTGCGGCGGGTGCGGGTTCGGCCGCCGCCGGGGCGGGCGCGGCCACCGCCACCGGGACCTGCGCCGGAGCGGGGGCGGGCGCCGGGGCCTGCGCCGGGGCGGCCTGGGCGGGGGCGGGGGCCGCCGCGGGGTCCCGGGAGATGCGCAGGGAGCCGCGCAGCTCGATGGAGAAGCCGGTGGCCGGGTCGGTCAGCCGCAGCTCGCCCGTCAGCTCGATGCCCGTGTCCGCGCTCTGCCGCGCCGCGGGCGCCGCGTGGGCCGCGGGCTCGGCCGCCATGGTCGTGTTCACGTTGTCTTCCCCGGTCCCCTCGGCCTGTCCGGCCTGTTCGGTCTGTGCTCCGCCCGGACCCCGCTGGTCACGGATCGGCATTCCCTCGGCCTCGGCGATGACCCGCTGCTCCCCGTCGAGGAGGGCGATGTCCAGGACCGGGCGGCCGTCGGCGTCCCGCCTGACGCGGCAGGTGCTCCACAGGGCGTCCGTCGCCGTCCCGGTCACCGCGAACCGCTCCAGGCGCGGGGTGAGGCCCGACGCGTCGGGCAGCAGCGCCAGGGCCGGCTGGTAGGCCGACCGCACGAGCTCGGGGTGGACCGGGTGGCCGGGGCGGGCCTCCAGCGAGACGGGGCGGCGCAGCCGGGCCACGGCCTCGCCCTGCCCGAACCACACCTCGTCCAGGACCCGGCGGAGCCGGTCGGCCTGGGGGGCGCGGCGGTAGAAGGTGTCGGCGTCCCAGCGTTCGGGGCAGCGGCCCAGGAGCGCGTCGAGCGGCTCCGGCGCGGTGGCCGGTGTCCCGTCGGTGACGGTGACGGTGCCGCGGCTGCGCGGCGTCCAGTCGCCCTCGCCGGCGGCGGGCCGGCTCGTGACCTCGAAGGCCCAGCTCTCCCCGGGCTCGACGGGGGTGAGGGTGACCCGCAGCAGCGGGGCCTCTCCCGGGCGGACCAGGACGGCGTCCTCGATGTCGACGCCGGTCAGGAGCACGGCGTCGGTGCCGGCGGTCCGGACGGCCGCCGCGCGGGCGGCCTCCAGGAACTCGGGCCCGTGCACGACGGCCGGCCCCTCGGCCGGGATGTCGGCCAGCAGCGGCGACCCCGGGACGAGGGGGAAGTCGTGGATCCGCGGCAGTTCGTCGAGGTCCTCCACCCAGTAGCTCTCCCGCTGCCAGGGGTAGGCGGGCAGCGGCACGTTGCGGCCGGCCCCGTAGAGGCGGTCCCAGTCGACGGGCGCGCCGGTCTGGTAGACCTTGCCGAGGTGGGCCAGGAGGGTCTCCCGCTCCGGCTCGTCGCGGACGAGGGAGCCGACGGCGGTGCCGGGCAGCCCGGCGTCCGCCAGGGAGTCCTGCACGGCGCTGGAGAGGACGGGGTGCGGGCTCATCTCGACGAAGACCGTGGGGGCCTCGGCGGCGGTGCTGAGGACGGCCTCGTGGAAGTGCACGCGGCCGCGGAGGTTGCGGGTCCAGTAGGCGGCGTCGAGGCCGGTGCCGTCCAGGAGTTCGCCGGTGACGGTGGAGCGCACGGGGGTCCGGCCGGCGCGCGGCTCCAGGCCCTTCAGCTCCTCGGCCAGTTCGGCCAGGACGGGGTCCATCTGGGAGCAGTGGGAGGCCGCCTCGGCCTTCATGACGCGGCAGAAGACGTCGCGGGCGTCCAGCTCGGCCTTGATCTTCTCGATGCCCTCGACCTCGCCCGCGAGGACGGTGGTGCGGGGCCCGTTGCTGGCCGCGACGGAGACCTCGACCGCGAGCTCCCCGATGAGCTTCTCGGCCTCGGCGGCGGTCAGCGCGGCCACCGACATGGTGCCCTTGCCCGCGACCCGGTCGCGGATGAGGCGGCTGCGGCGGCAGACGACCCTCGCGGCGTCGGCGAGGCTGAGCGCGCCCGAGACGGCGGCCGCGGCGGACTCGCCCATGCTGTGGCCGATGACGACGTCCGGCTCGACGCCCCAGGCCCGCCAGGTCTCGGCGAGCGCCACCTGCACCGCCCACAGGACGGGGTGCACGATGGCCACCGTCTCGTTGACCAGGTCGCTGCCGTCGCTGAGCCGGTCGATGACCGACCAGCCGGTCTCGGCGCGGACGGCCTCGTCGCAGCGGATCAGCGCGGCGCTGAACGCGGGCGAGGCGTCCATGAGTTCGCGGCCCATGCCGATCCACTGGGAGCCGTGGCCGGAGAAGACGAACGCGACCCGGGGGCGGTCCGCGTAGCCGGGCTCCACGCCCTCCGCCAGGGCGTCCCGGAGCCGGGCGGCCAGGGCCTCGTGGCTGTCGCCGACGACGGCGAGCCGGTAGTCGTGGTGGGCGCGGCGGGCGGCGGCGGTGTGGCAGATGTCCGCGAGGTCCGCGTCGTGGGCCGGGCCGCCGGGGGCGAGGTGGTCCGCGAGGTCCCGGGCGCGCTGCCGCAGGGCCTCGGGGGACGCCCCGGAGAGGGTCAGCAGGTGGGCGCTTCCGGTTTCCTCGGAGGCGGTGGCGGGGCGGCGGGTGCCGTTGCCGTCCGCTTCGGCCTCGGTGAGGACGACGTGGACGTTGGTGCCGGAGACGCCGAAGGCGCTGACCCCGGCCGTCAGGGGCCGGTCCTGGGCCGTCAGGGCCCGGGGGGCGCGGGGGATGTCCATGCCCGCGGCGTCCCAGTCGATCACCGTGGTGCGTTCGGTGAGGTGGAGGCTGCTCGGGACGGTGCGGTGCTGGAGGGAGAGCACCACCTTGATCAGCCCGAGGACGCCGGCGGCTGACCCGGTGTGCCCGATGTTGGTCTTCACCGAGCCGACGAGCAGCGGCGGCCCGTCCGGGCGGGCGCCGCCGAGGACGGAGGCGATGGCGCCGAGCTCCACGGGGTCGCCCGCCCGGGTGCCGGTGCCGTGCGCCTCGACGTAGTCCACGTCGGCGGGGGCGATGCCGGCGTGCGCGTAGGCCGTGCGCAACATCTGCTGCTGGCCGCTGAGCGCGGGCGTGATCATGTTAGTGGCGCCGGCGCCGTCGTTGTTCATGCCCCAGCCGCGGATGACGGCCCGGATCGGGTCGCCGTCGGCGAGGGCGCGCGCCAGCGGCTTGAGGAGGACGGCGCCGACGCCCTCGCTGAAGACGAAGCCGTCGGCCGCGGCGTCACCGAAGCGGCAGTTGTCGGAGAACACCGCGGCGTCCACGAACCCGTGGTTCTCGGTGTTGGTCAGCAGCAGCTGCGAGCCGCCGGCGACGGCCAGCTCGGACTCGCCGGCCTGCAGGCTCTGGCAGGCGAGCGCGATGGCCGTCAGGGACGAGGAGCAGGCGGTGTCCACCGAGAGGCCGGGGCCGGTGACGTCCAGGGCGAAGGAGAGCCGTCCGGTGGTGGTGGACCGGGACCCGGCGCCGAGGGAGGCGTGGATGTCGGGGTGGCCGGCGGCCTGCTGGAGCTCCCAGTAGTGCACGTTGGTGGTGCCCACGTAGACGCCGGTGCGGGTCCCCGCCAGCTTCGCGGTGTCCTGGCCTGCGTCCTCCAGAGCCTCCCAGGCGGTCTCCAGGAACAGGCGCGTCTGGGGGTCCATGCCCGCGGCCTCGCGCGGGGAGATGCCGAAGAACTCCGCGTCGAAGCGGTCCACATCGTCGAGGAGGGCCGACCGGATGCCCGCGCCGGGAATGTCGTAGGGCTTGCCGAAGCGGATCGGCGGCACCTCGGTGACCGCGCAGACCTCGTCCATCAGCAAATTCCAGAAACCGGTCGGGCCGTCAGCACCGGGAACACGGCAGCCAATTCCCACGACCGCGATCGGGGCGGGCCGCACAGGGTCGTATTCGCCCATGGTGTCGGTGACTTCCTTACTCACGAGGAGAGATCGCGCGGCAGTCGGCTGCGCGGGGACCGGTTCGACTCTGGGAGATGTGCTGGGGATGTTCAACGGGGCAGTCCGGAAGCTGTCAATCGGTCGCCGGGAAACCGCCGGTAAGACCGGGCGGTCGGCTCACGGTGACACGTTGTTGTCACCGTGTGACAGGGATTACACAGCGCGGACTCCTCCTGGCAACAATCCGATGCCAGAGGCGTGGACGCCCGCCTGAAATCGGGATCGGGCGCCCAGCAGACGCATGATGTCGGCGACCCGGCGGCGGTAGGTGCGCACGGAGATGTCGAGTTCGCGCGCGGCGGCCTCATCGGTATAGCCCTCGCCGAGGAGGCGCAGTATCTCCATTCCGGAGTCGCGGCGCAGGCGGTCGCGCAGTTGCTGGTACCGGGTGAGGGGGACGGCCTTGACCCAGACCGTCGTCATCATGTCGTGCAGCGCCTGGACGACGGCGGGCGCGCGGATGAGGGACGCCTGGACTCCGGTGGCCGACGTGCCCGGGCGCACGAGCGCGACCTGCTGGTCCACGACGACGGCCCCGTGCCGGACCCCCGCGGCCAGCCGGACCTCCACGCCCGGGGCGAGCGTGGCCAGGCCGTTGAGGCCGCAGCCCGCGGCCATCTCCGGGGTGGAGAGGATGCGGATCCGGCCGTCCTGCGGCCAGCGTCCGGCGAGTTGGCGCAGCGCGGAATCCACGGCGCGTAATCCGCCCCGGGTCGTCGGGAGAAGCACGGCGACCGAGCGTTTCGCCTGGCGCACCAGACTGTTCAGTGCGTGGACGGCGGCTTCGACGTCACCGATGTCCGCGAGGGTCGACTCCGCGAGGGCCCGGATATGGGTGTTGTTGACCACGGATTCGATCAGCGGGCGCATCTCGAGGAGAACTCGATCGATATCGCACTCCGGCACGTCACCGCCGGCCCGGGGGTGGGTCAGAATGGCCCGGTCGTCGGCATCGAGTGCGTAAGTGGATTCGGGATTATGCATACGCTCCCCAGTGATTCCACTGCGCCGCGGCGAAATACCGGTCGGCGGACGCAACGACGAGGGAGCGGCAGCCCGGGGCGGTGTGCAAGCCCTGCCGACATTCACGCCTCCCCGCTTTCACCACGCTACTGACAAGTAACGCTACATCGCACAGCGTAACCCGGTCAACGCGCCTTGGATGGCGTACGCATTGACATCCGGCCAACACCTCCGCCGGTGTTCCGGTGACGTGAATCACAGGGCGCCGTGCGGCCGACGCGGCGTCAGCTGCGGGTGCCCAGTGCGGACTTGCCCGATACGCAATTTTGCGCGGCCCGCAACTTCTGTAGCCTGGCTTCATGGGCACCGCACGCCAGGACACCGCCAACCCAGGACTGCGCGAACGCAAGAAGCAGGCCACGCGCACCGCGCTGAGCCGGGCCGCGCTGCGCCTGGCCGCCGAGCGCGGCTGGGAGAGCGTGCGCGTCGAGGACATCGCCGCCGGCGCCGGGGTCTCGGCCCGGACGTTCAACAACTACTTCTCCAGCAAGGAGGAGGCCGTGATGGCCACGGGCGCCGACCGGGCCGAGCGCATCCGCGTGGAGCTGCGCGCGCGGCCCGCCGGGGAGCCGCTGTGGGACGCCCTCACGCACGCGTTCGTCAGCGCCCTGGCGGACGAGAGAGCCGCCCTGGAACCCGCCGCCGTCCTGCGCGCCCGGCTGGCCCTGTCCCACGCTCAGCTGGCGGCCGAACAGCTGCGCTTCGAGGCGAGACTGGCGGCCACGCTGGCGTCCGAGATCGCCCGGCGCACCGGCACCGAGCCCGAGCGCGACCTCTACCCGCGGCTCGCCGCCACCCTCGCCATCACCACGGCCCGGCTGACCTTCGAGCACTGGGTGGCCGGCCCCTGCGACACCCCCGTCCTGGACGCCGTACGGGAGGCGCTCGGGCGGGTCCGGGTCGATCCGTGACGTCCGCCTCCGCGAGCCCGCCGCCCGGGCCCCCACGCCACCCCCACCGACGCCCGTCCGCACAGAGAGAGACAACCGCCGTGTCCCAGACGCCCGCCCGTACCGACTCGCCCCCTGCCGCGAGCTGGCGCAAGGTCCCGACATTAGTCGTCGGCCTCGTCCTGCTGCTCGTCGCCATGCTCACCGCCTTCGCCCTCCCCGCCATCAACTCCGGCCCCCACAAGGTGCCGATCGCCGTCGCCGGTCCCGGGCCGGCCGCCGAGCGGATCGCCGCGCAGCTGGAGAAGGCCGCGCCCGGCGCCTTCGACGTCAGGACGCTGCCGGACGCCGACGCCGCCCGCGCGAAGATCGACGACCGGGACATCTACGGCGCGGTCGTCGCCGGCACCGGCGAGGGGGCCAAGCCCGAGGTCCTGATCGCCACCGTCGCCAGCCCGACGATCGCCGCGTCCCTGCGCAACCTCGCGCGCTCCCTGGACCCCGCGACCGCCAAGTCCGCCGTCGAGGTGCACGACCTGCACCCGCCCACGGCCGACGACCCCAACGGCGTCGGGCTCACGGCCGGCGCCCTGCCGCTGGTCCTGGGCGGCTACCTCGCGGCCATGCTCATCGTGACCCTGCTCCGCGACCCGGCCCAGCGCGCCGTCACCGCCTTCGGCTTCTCCCTCATCGGCGGCTTCGCCCTGGCCGCGCTGCTCCAGTACGCCTTCGGCGTGACCCGCGGCAACTACGGCCTGACCTCCCTGGCCATCGCCTTCAGCACCGCCGCCACCTGCTGGGCGATCATGGGCCTGCGCGCCCTGCTGGGCGGCGCCGGACTCGGCCTGGGCGCGGCGATGATGATCCTCCTGGGCAACCCGCTGTCCGGCCTCGCGGGCGGCCCGGAGTGGCTGCCCGCCGGCTGGGGCACCTTCGGCCAGTACCTCCCGCCGGGCGCGGGCGGCACGCTGCTGCGCTCGGTCGCGTTCTTCGACGGCTCCGGCAGCGTCCACGCCACCGCCGTCCTGGCCTGCTGGCTGGTGGGCGGGCTGGCGCTCTTCGTGTACGGCTCGCGCCGTGACGCGGCGAAGGAGGCGGCCGCGCAGGCCGCTCCGGCCGGGGAGAAGCAGCCTCAGGCCACCACCGTCGCGGCCTCCTGACCGCACGGCGCGCACGGACCCGGGGAAGCGGAGATCCGTGCGCGCCGCCGCGGCCCGCCCGACCCGGGCCGCCGGTCCTTCCTGCCGGTCCTGCTGTTCGGTCCCGGAGGCCGTTCGGTTCCGCAGACCGTTCAGCCCCGGAAGCCGTTCGGTCCCGCAGACCGTTCAGTCCCGGAGGCCGTTCAGTCCCGCAGGAAGGCGACGGCCCGCGCGGGCGCCGCGCTCGTGCCCGTGAGCTTCAGCGGGAAGAACCCGACCATGAAGCCCGCGGGCGGCAGCGCGCCGAGGTTCACCAGCTGCTGGACGATCAGCGCCTCCTTGTCCTGGATCGCGTAGTGCCCGTCCCAGATGTGCCCGGCGTCGCCGCTCTCCTGGAACGCCTTGCGCATCGCGGGGATCGGCCGGTCCCAGCCCACGGCGTCCGTGCCCAGGACCGTGGCGCCCAGGCCGGTGAGGAAGCGGGTGCCCTCCCCCGACATGCCGGGGTAGTTCAGGTACTCCGGCTCGCCCAGGGAGTACCGCTCCTGCCCGGTCCTGATCAGGACCGCGTCGCCCTCCTCGATGTCCCGGCCCGTGGCCTTGATCGCCTCCCGCAGCCCCTCCACGGGGATGGCCTCCCCGGGCCGCGCCCACGGGCGGACGTCCAGGACCATGCCCGGGCGGTAGAGCTCCTCCAGGCCGATGTCGCTCATGGTCCGCGCCGGACGGCCCTCGCAGAGGCTCCCGCTGTGCAGCGGCGCGTCGACGTGCGTCCCGCAGTGGGTGCTGATCTCGCGCAGGACCTCCCCCGCGGGGCCCTCGCGCCGGGGCAGGTCGTCGGGGTCGCAGCCGAAGGACGTGACCATGAAGTCCAGTCCCCAGGCGTCGTGCGTGTGGTAGTCGATCTTCGGGGCGATCACCAGGGCGAGGTCGGGCATGCTCTCGGGCACGAAGTCGAGGTCACGCGGGTCGATGGGGGAAGTGAGGTCGACGATGCGGCTCATCTGGTCTCGTTTTCCCTGAGGTTCTCCGAGTCGCTCGGATCCCTCAGCCTGTGCGATCCGGCGGGGACTGGCCGACCAGCCCCCGTAGTTCGGTCTTCAGCACCTTTCCGTAGGAGTTCTTGGGCAGCGCCGGCACGAAACGGAATTGTCGCGGCCGCTTGTAGCGCGCCATGTGCGCGAGGCAGTGGCGCTCCAGCTCCTCCGCCCGTTTGCCGCGCCCCTCGCGCGCGCCGTCACCGTCCCGGAGAACGACGAACGCGACCGGCAGCTCACCCCACTCGGGGTCGGCCGCGCCGACGACGGCGGCCTCGGCGACCGAGGCGTGGCGCAGCAGCACTTCCTCCACCTCGCGGGGGTAGATGTTGGACCCCCCGGAGATGATCAGGTCCTTGGCCCGGTCGACGAGCGTGAGCAGGCCGTCCGCGTCGAGCCGGCCGAGGTCGCCCGTGTGCAGCCGACCGCCCCGCAGCGCCCGCGCGGTGGCCTCGGGGTCGTTCCAGTAGCCCGCCATCACCGTGGCTCCGCTGACGGTCACCTCGCCCACGGTCCCCGCCGGGACCTCCCGCCCGCTCTCGTCCACGACGCGCACCTCGACACCGGTGCGCGCCCGGCCCACGCTCTCCAGCCGCCGCCCCAGCGCCACCGGGTCCTCGCCCCGGTGGTCCTCCGGCCGCAGGTGCGTGATCGTGCCGGGGGACTCGCCCTGCCCGTACCCCTGCCAGAGGCGCTCGGGACCGAACCGGGCGATGACCTTCTTCAGGTCCTCGGCGTACATCGGCGCGCCGCCGTAGAGGATGCGGTGCACGTGCCCGGCGGCCTCGTCCGGCAGCAGCGCGGGGTCGAGCAGCCGGCGCAGGATCGTCGGCACGGCGAAGAACGACGTGGGGCCGAAGGCCCGCAGCCCCTCGCCGAGCGTCACGGCGTCCACGACGCCGTCCCGGGGGAAGACCTGGGCCCGCGAGCGGGCCACGAAGGCCAGCCCGAACAGCCCGCCGGCGTGCGACAGGGGTGCGATGTGGAGCAGGGAGGCGTCCACGCCGGAGCCGAGGTCGGCGAGGGCGCTGTCCGTGGCCGCCCGCAGATTGCCGTGGGTGAGGGTGGCGCCCTTGGGGCGGCCGGTCGTGCCGCTCGTGTAGAACAGCCACGCCGGGTCGCCGGGCGCGGCCGGTGCGGGAGGCCGGATTCCGGCGCGCCCGGCCGTCTCCACCAGTTCGGCCGCGCCGGTCAGCGCGGTGGCGCCCAGGCCCTGTGCCGCCAGGGGCCCGGTGAGGTCGTCGGTGGCCACGCAGACCCGGGCCGCGCAGTCCTCAATAAGGGCCGCGAACTCCTCGGGGTGGAGGCGGGCGTTCATCGGGGTCACGACGAGACCGGCCCACCACGCACCGAAGAGGATCTCCCAGTAGTGCGGCGTGTTGCGCATGGCCAGGGCGATCCGGTCGCCGGGGCGCGCACCGTGCCGGTGGACCAGCGCGTCGCCGACGGCCCGGGCGCGCTCGGCCAGTTCGCGGTAGTCGCGCAGCACGCTGTCGCCCTCGCACACGGCCGGGGCGCCGGGGCTCCGGGCGGCCGCTTCGTACAGCAGGGTCGCGATGTTCACGGCCGCCTCCCCGCGGTGCCGGGCGCCTCCAGGACGACGACCGCGGCGGCCGCCTCCTCGTATCCCAGGAACCCGCCGCCGTTCTCGGCCAGCGCGACGCGGGCGCCGGGCACCTGCCGGGCCCCGGCCTCGCCGCGCAACTGGCCGACCAGCTCGTGCACCTGGCCGATGCCGGTGGCCCCGACGGGGTGGCCGTTGCACTCCAGGCCGCCGGAGGTGTTCACCGGGAGCCGCCCGCCCAGGGCCGTCTCCCCGCGCTCGGCCGCCGCCGCGCCGTCCCCGGCGGGGACGAGCCCGAGGGCTTCGAGCTGGAGCACCTCGCCGATCGCGGTCGCGTCGTGGACCTCAGCGAGGGAGATGTCCGCGGGGCCCAGCCCGGCGCGCTCGTAGGCGGTGGCCGAGGCGCGGCGGGTGATCTGCCGCGCGTCGTCGTCGAGGGTGCGGCCGGAGCCGGAGGCGACGACGCTCGCGCGGATCCGCACGGCCCGGCGGGCGCCGAGCCGGCGGGCCGCGGCCGGGGAGCAGACGAGGGCGGCGGCCGCGCCGTCGCCGATGGGCGCGCACATGGGCAGGGTCAGCGGTGGCACGATCTCCCGCGCGGCGAGCACCTCGTCGAGGGTGAGCGGGGTGCGGTGGGTCGCGAGGGGGTTGAGGGAGCCGTGCCGGCGGTTCTTGACGGTGACCGCGGCGAGCCGGCGGGCCGTGCAGGAGGGGTGGCGCCGCATGTAGTGCGCGGCGAGCGCGGCGTAGACGTCCATGAACACCGAGCGGCGCCCCTCGGCGGGCACCGCGGCGCCCGCCGCGTCCCGCAGCGCCTTGAGCTCGCTCTCCCAGCGGGCGACGTCCATGCCGCCGTGGAACGCCTCGCGGGTGCGCGCCGCGTCGGCGCCGTGCATCTTCTCGGCGCCCAGGGCGAGGGCGAGGTCCGTCTCCCCGGCCCGGACGGCGGTGGCCGCGAGGTGGAGGGCGGTGGCCCCGCTCGCGCAGGCGTTCTCGACGTTGAAGACGGGGACGCCCGTGATGCCGCCCGCCCGCAGCGCGATCTGTCCGCGGATCAGGTGCTGTCCTTCCAGGGCCCCTTGGGTGGCGTTGGCGAAGAACACCGCGCCGATGTCGCGGGGTGCCACGCCGGCGTCGGCGAGGCACAGGCCGAGCGCCTCGCCGGCGAGCGCGCCGACGCTCCGGTCGGGGAACCTGCCGTACGCGGTGCGGCCCACGCCGAGCACGTAGGCATCGCTCATGAGCTGCCCCGGGCGGGCACCCGCACCCGGTTGCGGAGAATGCCGATCCGCTCGACCTCCAGCTCGACGACGTCGCCGTCCGCCAGGCTCTTCGCGAGGTCGAACCCCGTACCGGAGGGGACAGTTCCGGAGCCGATGACGTCCCCGGCGTACACCGCGCGGTCCCGGCTGAGCTGCACGACGGCGTCCTCGAAGCTGTGCTGCATGCCGTCGGTGCGGCCGCGCGACCACTCCTCGCCGTTGACCCGGGCGGTCATCGTCAGGGAGTAGGGGTCGGTGAGCTCGTCCCGGGTGACGATGCACGGCCCGAGCGTGTTCGAACCTTCGAAGTCCTTGCCCTCGCACGGTCCCACGCCCGCCCGCATCAGGACGGCCTGGAGGTCGCGCGCGCTCCAGTCGTTGAAGACCGTGTAGCCGAAGATGTGCTCACGCGCCGCGTCCGGCTCGACGCCCCGCGCCGTGCGCCCCACCACGGCGGCGAACTCCAGCTCGAAGTCGAGCTCGCCGGACCCGGTGGGCGCCGTGATCTCGTCCTCGGGCCCGCTCACGGACAGGTGGTCGGCCGTGTAGTACATAACCCGTTCGAGGAAGAGCGGGTTGAGGTCGAACCTGCCGCTGGCCATGAGCTTCTCGAACTCGGCGGCGGGGTCGTCGGCCCCGGCCGCCGTGCGCCGGGCCAGCTCGCGCAGCCCGGCCTTGAGGTGGGCGATGAACAGCCCGCAGTCCCGGAGCCGGGCGGGGCGCGGCAGGGGCGCGCGCAGCCGGACATCGGCGCGCTCCAGCAGGGCCGCGCCGGGGCGCGTCTCGCACAGCCGCCGTGCGCGGTCGAGGCCGCGGTCCCCCGCGTCGATCAGGGCCTGCATGGATCCGAGCGCCGCTTCACCGGGGGCGGCGGCGGTGAGGTCGAGGACGACCGCGTCGTCGTCGAGCAGCGCCCCGAGGCGCTCCCGGCCCTCCCTGCCTTCCCGGTCCTCACGGTGCGGCCGGCCCTTGGGCCGGTGTTCGAACGTGATCAGGCGCATGGCATCTCCCATCGTGCTGTCGACGGCTGGGACGTGCTGAAGACGGGCGGGGCGTGCTGAAGACGGGCGGAGCAAGGAGCGCCCGCGAGCCCGGACACCCGGCTCCCGGGCTCCGCCGACACTCACTGGACGATGGTCCAATCGTTGAACGCCCCTCATAGGCAGGTCAAGAGGTGTGCACATGATCAGGTTTTCGGGTGCGACCCCGGTGCGATCAGGCACCCCTGTGGAAGAATCGCCCGCATGGTCGCTCGTCGTCGCGAGGAGTCCGCCCGGGAGAGCCGCCGCCTGCTGCTGGAGGCCGCGACGGGGCTGGTGGCCGAGGCGGGCCCCCGGGCCGCTTCGGTGCAGGCCGTGGCCGACCGGGCCGGCATCAGCCGCGGTTCGGTGGCCTGGCACTTCGGCTCGAAGGACGGGCTGATCGTCGAAGTGATCGAGCACGCCTTCCACCGGGCCTGCGAGGAGTACCGGCTGCGGCTGCCCGAGACGGGCCCGCTCACCTTCGACCTGCTCATCGACACCCACCTCGCGGTGATCGACGCCCCCTGCGGCCGGGTGTTCGTGACGGTGCTGCCGGAGGTGATGCGCGGCGAGGGCCCGCTGCGCGACGCGTACGTGAGCGGCTACGAGCGCACCCGGGGGCTGTGGGTGGGCTATCTGGAGCGGCTCGTGGCGCAGCACCCCGCCCTGCCGGACGCGAAGGACCTGGCGACGGTCGTCTTCGGCAGCGGCGTCGGGATGAACACCCTGCACAGCCTCGACGGGCTGGTGGACCGGAAGGGCGCCTTCACGGCGCTCAAGCGGCTGTTCGAACTGGCCGGTGACACCGCGGAACACCGGCCGTCCTGAAACGTGCGCTCATCCACGGGCACGACGAGCGGGACGTGCCCGGAGCCGGACTTGAACCGGCACGGCCCGAGGGCCAGCGAGGTTTAAGCTCGCCGTGTCTGCATTCCACCATCCGGGCAGGGCTCTCGGGGCGTACGGGCATGAAAGGCGCGCGCCTTCCATACAGGGAGAGCAGGACGAGCCTAGCCGGGGAGCGCCCCCCAATCAGCGGAACGTCGACCCGAGGTTGTCTTATTTTATGGGCAACTGAGGGCGCATCAGGGTAGTGATGTAGCCAAAGGCACATGCCACGGGCCGATACCCCCTCCTCACCACCCCGCCCCGCCCGCGACAGGGAATTGTCGCAATCTCGATGTCGCCTTTCCGGTCCCCCGGCCGGTTTTCTTTCCGGCCGGCAAGCCGGTTTCTTTTCCGGTCGGGTGGCCGGTTTTTTCTCCGGCCGGGTGGCCGGTTTCCTCGGGGTTCACCGTCATACCCAAGGAGGAGAAGATCCCGCCCGGATACCTCCCGAGTCTGCCCCGGGAACGGGAGCAGGGGCTGACCTCACGGCCCTTCCGGCGGCGGACGATGGGTACAGCCCCGAAACCGCGTCCGACAGGAGTGCTCCACCGTGTCCGTCATCCCTGGTACCCCCGGCTCCCTCTTCGGAGCCCAGACCGCCGCCCGCCCCACCGCGGTGGCGGCCCGCGCGACGGACCTCACCAAGGTCTACGGCCAGGGCGAGACGCAGGTGGTCGCCCTGGACGCCGTCTCGGTGGAGTTCCGGCAGGCCGAGTTCACCGCGATCATGGGCCCGTCCGGCTCCGGCAAGTCGACCCTCATGCACTGCATGGCCGGTCTCGACTCCGTCTCCGGCGGCTCGGCCCGCATCGGCGACGTCGAGCTGACCGGCCTGAACGACAAGAAGCTCACCCGGCTGCGCCGCGACAAGATCGGCTTCATCTTCCAGGCGTTCAACCTGCTGCCGACCCTGACCGCGCTGGAGAACATCACGCTCCCCATGGACATCGCCGGCCGCAAGCCCGACAAGCAGTGGCTGGACATGGTCGTCGACACCGTCGGCCTCTCCGGGCGCCTGAAGCACCGGCCCAACCAGCTCTCCGGCGGCCAGCAGCAGCGCGTCGCCGTGGCCCGCGCCCTGGCCGGCAAGCCCGAGATCATGTTCGCCGACGAGCCCACCGGAAACCTCGACTCCCGCTCCGGCGCCGAGGTCCTGGGCTTCCTGCGCAACTCCGTCCGCGAGCTCGGCCAGACCGTCGTCATGGTCACCCACGACCCCGTCGCCGCCTCCTACGCGGACCGCGTCGTCTTCCTCGCGGACGGCCGGATCGTCGACGAGCTCCGGCAGCCCACCGCCGACGCCGTCCTCGACCGGATGAAGCGCTTCGACGCCAAGGGCCGCACGAGCTGATCCCCGCCGGACTCGAACTTCAGGACTGACCTCAATGTTCCGCACCGCCCTGCGCAATGTGCTCGCGCACAAGGCCAGGCTGCTGATGACCGTGCTCGCCGTCATGCTCGGCGTCGCCTTCGTCTCCGGCACCCTGGTCTTCACCTCGACCATCTCCGACGCCTACCAGAAGAGCTCCGAGAAGGGTTACGACCGCGTCGACGTCGCCATCCAGCCCGATCGCAAGGACAGCGACAGCGGCAACCCCGGCGAGGCCCCCAAGCTCCCCCAGAGCCTGCTCGACCAGGCGGCCAAGGCCCCCGGCGCAGCCTCCGCGACCGGCTCCGTCAGCGGCTTCGCCGCCATCGCCGGCAAGAACGGCAAGCTCATAGGCGAAGGCTTCTCCTCCTCCGGCGCCAACTACTACCCCGGCACCGGCGGCAAGGACGCCCGCTACCCGATGAAGTCCGGCCGCGCGCCCCAGGGCGCCGGTGAGATCGCCCTCGACGCCAAGACCGCCGACCGCGCGGGCTACAAGGTCGGCGACACCGTCCGGATCTCCGTCGACGGCCCCGTCCTCAAGCAGCGGATCAGCGGCATTTTCACCACCGACGACGGCGGTGTCGCCGCCGGTGGCAGCCTCGCCCTCTTCGACACCCCCACCGCGCAGCGGCTCTACGCCAAGCCCGGTGAGTTCAGCCAGATCGACGTGAAGGCCGCGCCCGGCACCTCCCAGACCGCGCTGAAGGCCGCGATCGACAAGATCCTGCCCAAGGACGCCGAGGCCACCACCGGCAAGAAGCTCGCCGACGACGAAGCCAAGATCATCGCTCAGGGCATGGACGGCATGAAGACCAGCCTCCTGGTCTTCGCCGGCATCTCCCTCTTCGTCGGCATCTTCATCATCGCCAACACCTTCACCATGCTGGTGGCCCAGCGCACCAAGGAGCTGGCACTGATGCGCGCGGTCGGCGCCAGCCGCCGTCAGGTCACCCGCTCGGTGCTCATCGAAGCGTTCGTCGTGGGCTCCGTCGCCGGCGTCGTCGGTCTGCTCGCCGGCATCGGCATCGGCGCCGGACTGCGCGCCGTGATGAACAGCGCGGGCGCGACTGTCCCCGACGGCCCGCTCGTCATCTCCCCGACCACGATCCTCACCTCGCTGGGCGTCGGCATCGTCGTGACCATGCTCGCCGCCTGGCTGCCCGGCCGCCGCGCCGCGAAGATCCCGCCGGTCGCCGCGATGAACAGCGTCCACGCCGTGGCCACCACCCGCTCCCTGGTCGTGCGCAACTCCATCGGCGGCGTCCTGGCCGCCGCCGGCACCGTCCTCGCCGTCACCGGCGGGAGCGAGTCGATGCTGGGCCTGGGCGCGGGCCTGCTGGTGATCGGGGTCTTCGTGCTGACCCCGCTGCTCTCGCGCCCGCTGATCGCCGCCACCGCGCCCGTGCTGCGCCTGTTCGGGATGCCCGGCACACTCGCCCGGCAGAACGCGGTCCGCAACCCGCGCCGCACCGCCGCGACCGCCTCCGCGCTGATGATCGGCCTCACCCTGATCACCGGTCTGACGGTCATCGCGGGCAGCGTGCAGAAGGCCGTCGACAAGATGGCCACCGACGCCATGAAGGCCGACTACGTGGTCTCCATGGCGAGCATGACCCCGCTCTCCCCCGAGGTGGGCAAGAAGCTCTCCTCGCTGGACCAGGTCACGGCGGCCAGCCCGTTCCGCGCCTCGGGGTCCCGCATCGACGGCGACTACCAGTCCCTGACGGGCGTCAACGGCAAGACCATCGGCAAGCTGACGAAGCTGGACTTCACGGCCGGCTCGTTCGCCGGGCTGGCCGGCGACAAGGTTGTCGTCGACGACAAGACCGCCAAGAGCCATGGCTGGAAGCTCGGCTCGGCCTTCCCCGTGACCTTCGAGGACGGCAAGCAGGGCCGGCTGACCGTTTCGGGCCTCTACAAGGGCAACGAGATGATCAAGGGCATCATGGTCGACGCCGCGACCCTGGAACCCCATCAGAGCGACGTCGCCGACATGCAGGTGATGGTCAAGACCAAGGACGGGGTGAGCACCGCCACCGAGGAGTCGCTGCGCAAGGCCCTGGGTGACAACCCCGCCATCCAGATCCAGGACAAGAAGGACATCTCCGAGTCCATCGCCAAGTTCATCGACCTGATGCTGAACATGCTCTACGGGCTGCTGGCCATGGCCGTGATCGTCGCGGTGCTCGGCGTCGTCAACACCCTCGCGATGTCCGTCTTCGAGCGTCAGCAGGAGATCGGGATGCTGCGGGCCATCGGCCTGGACCGCAAGGGCATCAAGCGGATGGTACGGCTGGAGTCGCTGGTCATCTCGCTCTTCGGCGGGGTGCTCGGCATCGGCCTCGGCGTGTTCTTCGGCTGGGCGGCCGGTGAGCAGATCGCCGCGAGCATGGCCACCTACGAGCTGGTGCTCCCCTGGGGCCGGATGGGCGTCTTCCTGCTGCTGGCCGCCCTGGTCGGCGTGCTGGCCGCGCTGTGGCCCGCCCGCCGGGCCGCGAAGCTCAACATGCTCTCGGCCATCAAGGCCGAGTAGCGCCTCCCCGCTCGGAAACGAAGGGGCCCGGTCCGTTGCCGACCGGGCCCCTTCGCGCTGCTCAGCGCCAGTCGCGGGAGCGCAGCGGCATGCCCGAGGCGCCCGATCCGGGCGTACGGACGGCCAGGACCTGGTTGACGCCGATCCGGTTGCGCTCGAAGGACAGCGCGGACGCGGCCATGTAGAGCCGCCAGACCCGGGCCCGGCCCGGCGACGTCAGCCGCACGGCCTCGTCCCAGTGCGCCTCCAGGTTGGCCACCCACCGGCGCAGGGTCAGCGCGTAGTGCTCGCGCAGCGCCTCGACGTCCCGGACCTCGAACCCGGCGTCCTCCAGCTGCGCGACCGTCCGCCCCACGGGTGCCAGCTCGCCGTCGGGGAAGACGTAGCGGTCGATGAACTCGTCCACCTCGTAGGCTTCTTCGTCCCGCAGCGGGCGGCGGCTGATCTGGTGGTTGAGCAGCCGGCCGCCGGGCTTGAGGAGCCCGTGCAGGTCGGCGGCGTACTCGGCGTAGCGCGCGGAGCCGACGTGCTCGGCCATGCCGATGGAGGAGATGGCGTCGAAGGGCCCGTCGGCGACCTTGCGGTAGTCCTGCACCCTGATCTCCACCCGGTCCGTCAGCCCGGCCTCGGCGACGCGCTTGCGGGCGTAGGCGGCCTGTTCCTCGGAGAGGGTGATGCCGACGGCGCTCACGCCGTACGTGCGGGCCGCGTGGAGCACCATCGAGCCCCAGCCGCAGCCGACGTCGAGGAGGCGCTGGCCGGGCGCGAGGGCGAGCTTGCGGCAGACGATGTCGAGCTTGGCGGCCTGGGCGTCCTCCAGGGTGGACTCCGGGCTCTCCCAGTAGGCGCAGGAGTAGACCATGGACGGGCCGAGGACGCGCTCGTAGAAGGTGTTGCCGACGTCGTAGTGGTGGCTGACGGACTGTTTGTCGCGGCGGAGCGTGTGCAGCCCGCCGCCGCGCCGGAGCGCCTCCTCGCGGGGCGGCCTGGGGGGCAGCCCGGGCCCGGCCAGCGCGATCAGCTCGCGGCCCGCCTCCCGCAGCCGGGGATCGCGCAGCGCCGCGAGGAGCGCGGCGGGGCCGGTGGGCCGGCCGGGGTCCTCGTCACGCTCCCACACCGAACCGGCGAGCAGGCCGAGGGCTTCGTAGAGGTCGCCCTCGACGTCCAGATCGCCGGCGACCCAGCCGCGGGCGAGGCCGAGCTCACCGGGCTTCCACAGCAGGCGGCGCAGGGCGCGGCGGTGGCGGATGACGAGGACCGGGGTGCCCGGGGGGCCGTACTCGCTGCGGTCCCAGGCGCGGATCCGTACCGGGAGCGGAATGCCCAATACCTGTTCCGCGAGCGCGGTGAGCCGTCGAGCGGCGTCGGCCATGTCGCACACCTCCATGATGCAAGGTCAGGAGAAACGTTCAACTGACACGTAAACACCAAGGGTCGGCCCCGGTCATCCCAATTCCGTCAGAGTAGATCAACTACCCGGGCCCGGACATGCGAAAAGGCGCCCACCCCACGGATGGTGGACGCCTTTTGGCTACGTTGACCGCTGTAGGGCGGGGTCCGCTAGGAGGCCTTGGCCTTCTGCGCGGGGGTGTCGGACTTGGCGGCCTGCGGGGCCGGCTTGGCGGCCTCGTAGAACTCCTCGCGGGGGTTCTCCATGGCGCCGAGCGAGACGACCTCGCGCTTGAGGAACATGCCCAGGGTCCAGTCCGCGAAGACGCGGATCTTACGGTTCCAGGTCGGCATGGCCATGCCGTGGTAGCCGCGGTGCATGTACCAGGCGAGGCGGCCCTTGAGCTTGATCTTCATCTTGCCCATGACGATCATCGCGACGCCCTTGTGGAGGCCGAGGCCCGCCACCGCACCCTTGTTGGCGTGCTCGTACGTCTTCTGCGGGAAGCCCCGCATGCCCGAGACGACGTTGTCGCCGAGGACCTTGGCCTGGCGCAGCGCGTGCTGGGCGTTCGGCGGGCACCAGGCGTTCGGGTTGCCGGCCTTGCGGCCGATCATGTCCGGAACCTGGGCGTTGTCGCCCGCGGCCCAGATGTAGTCGGTGCCCTGGACCTGGAGGGTCTCGGAGGTGTCGACGTGGCCGCGCGGGCCCAGCGGCAGGCCGAAGCGGGCCAGCGCCGGGTTGGGCTTGACGCCCGCGGTCCACACGATCGTGTTGGAGTCGACCTCCAGGCCGTTCTTCAGCACGACGTGGCCGTCGATGCAGGAGTCCATCGAGGTGGAGAGGTGGATCTCGACCCCACGGCTCTCCAGGTGCTCCTTGCCGTACGCGCCGAGCTTCGGCCCGACCTCGGGAAGGATCTTGTCCGCGGCGTCGACCAGAACGAAGCGCATGTCCTCGCGCTTGACGTTCGGGTAGTACTTGGCGGCGTCGCGGGCCATGTCCTCGACCTCGCCGACCGTCTCCGCGCCGGCGAAGCCGCCGCCGATGAAGACGAAGGTGAGCGCCTTGCGGCGGATCTCCTCGTCGGTGGTCGAGTCGGCCTTGTCGAGCTGCTCGAGGACGTGGTTGCGCAGGCCGATGGCCTCCTCGATGCCCTTCATGCCGATGCCGTTCTCGGCCAGGCCGGGGATCGGGAAGGTGCGGGAGACCGCGCCGAGCGCGATGACCAGGTAGTCGAAGGGCAGCTCGTAGGCCTCGCCGACGAGCGGCGCGACCGTGGCGACCTTGCGGTCCTGATCGATGGTGGTGACGCGGCCGGTGAGGACCTCCGCCTTGGGCAGCACGCGCCGCAGCGGCACCACGACGTGGCGGGGGGAGATGCTGCCGGCAGCTGCTTCGGGCAGGAAGGGCTGGTAGGTCATGTACGAGCGCGGGTCGACGACCGTGACGGTCGCCTCCGCGTAGCGCATCTTCTTGAGGATGCGACGCGCCGCGTACAGGCCGACGTACCCACCGCCTACTACGAGGATCCGTGGACGCTCCGTGGTGCTCATGTTTCGAGTATCCAGCACTCTGGGCGGGGTTGCTCGTGCGCCCCTTCACAAGGTGTGCGGGGGTATCTGCTACACTCCCCCGCCTTCGTGACCCATGCCATAGTCCCGTGGGGGAACCACGGATCGCCCGGGGACGTTGGATACCCGCGCTGAACTGGGCTTGTGGTCGGTCCGGCGACTGGACCACTGCCGTGCACCGGGCTGCATAAACGTTTCCTTAACCCGACCGAAACCGGCCTCTTTGCCATGGCCGGGGGCAGCGGAACCGACAAAGAGGACCCAAAGGGCCCCTTGCGCGCCGGGCAGGCT
Organism: Streptomyces sp. NPDC046215; assembly: GCF_040646215.1. Classification (NCBI taxonomy): domain Bacteria; kingdom Bacillati; phylum Actinomycetota; class Actinomycetes; order Kitasatosporales; family Streptomycetaceae; genus Streptomyces; species Streptomyces sp. NPDC046215. The sequence goes on from NZ_JBEYZW010000020.1 coordinate 93,880, forward strand.
GTTTTTTCATGTGAAGGATTTCACGAACTTTCTTCGGCGGCGGGCCGCGGGCGGCGCTCCAGGGGCCCCAAAGCGGGGCTCAACGGCCTTGACGGGCACCGCGGGAGCCCGCCCGACAGCACGTCGGGCGGGCCCGTTCCCCATGCCGGGCCTAGGCGGCGCCCTCCGCCGCCTTCCAGGCGATACCGTCCAAAATGTCGTGTTCGCTCACGATCACCTCACGGGCCCCGGTGCGCTCCATGACGCACTGGAGGACCAGCGCCCCGGCACCGATCACGTCGACGCGGCCCGGGTGCATCACCGGGATCGCCGCGCGCTGCTCGTGCGTGGCCATCAGCAGCTCGCCGGTGATCTCCTGGACGCGCTCCAGGGAGATCCGCGCGTGGTGGATGACCGAGGAGTCGTACTCGGGCAGGCCGAGGGCGATCGCCGCGACCGTGGTGACCGAGCCGGCCAGACCGACGAGCGTCCGGGCCTCGCGCAGCGGAACGGTTTCTTCCGCGAGGTCCAGCGCCGCCTCGATGTCGGCCTTGACCGCGGTGAGCTGCCCGAAGGTCGGCGGGTCGGTGATCTCGCCGTCCACGACGAGGTGACGCTCCGTCATCCGCACACAGCCGACGTCCACGCTGCGGGCGGCCCGGACGTGGGTGTCGCCGACGACGAACTCGGTGGAGCCCCCGCCGATGTCCACGACCAGGAACGGCTTGTCCAGGTCCGTGCGGCCGGCCAGTTCCTTCGTCGCTCCGGTGAAGGAGAACTCGGCCTCCTGATCACCGCTGATCACCTCGGGCTCCACGCCCAGGATCTCCACGACCCCGCGGACGAAATCCTCGCGGTTCTCGGCGTCGCGGGACGCGGAGGTGGCGACGAAGCGCGTGCGCTCGGCCTTCAGGTCCCGGATGACGTCCGCGTACTCGCGGCACGCGGCGAACGTCCGCTCCAGCGCCTCGTCGGCCAGTCGTCCGGTGCGGTCCACGCCCTGGCCCAGGCGCACGATCCGCATCCGCCGGTCGAGCTCGGTGAACTCCCCGGTGGCGGGGTCGAGATCGGCGACGAGGAGGCGGATCGAATTGGTGCCGCAGTCGATCGCGGCGACGCGGGTCACTGCTCGTCACCGCCGCAGGCCCCGGCGCCCACGCACGGGCCCTTGCGCCACCACTCGGGCAGCATCGCGATGGCCTCGTCGCCCAGCGGGTTCACCCCGGGGCCGGCGGCCAGGGAGTGGCCCACGAGCACGTGCAGGCACTTCACGCGGTCCGGCATGCCGCCGGCGCTCGGGAAGCCCTCCAGGACCTCGATGGCGTCGCGGCGCGTGAGGTAGTCCTCGTGCGCGGCGCGGTAGGCGGCGGCCAGCTCGGGGTCGGTCTGCAGACGGGCCGTCATCTCCTTCATGACGCCGTCCGCCTCCAGCGTGCCGATCGCGGAGGCCGCGCGCGGGCAGGTCAGGTAGTACAGCGTCGGGAACGGCGTGCCGTCCTCCAGCCGGGGCTGGGTCTCGACGACGTCGGGGTTGCCGCAGGGGCAGCGGTGGGCGATGGCGCGCAGGCCGCGCGGCGGCCGGCCGAGCTGCTCCTTGAACGCCGCGATGTCGGCGTCGGTGGGCTCGGTGGGCTCGGTCTTCGGAGGAGGGGTGTCCATGTCTCGCTCGTACTCGCTCGTGCTCGGTCTTCGGATCGGGGTCGGTACGGGCCTACGGGGAGGCGGTGGTGCCGGGCGCGGGCGCGGGGGCCGTGGCGTCCGCCGCGTCCACCCCGTCCCAGAGGTTGCTGTACCAGGGCCGGTCGGCGGCCCCCTGGTCCCTGGGCCGCCGGGCGTCGCCGCTGCCGTCGATCACGCTGTAGCCGGTCTCACCGGGGCGCAGGTAGTGCAGGTGTTCGCGGGCCTGCTGCTCGACGTAGGCGGGGTCCTCCAGGCGCGCCTTCTCCTCCAGGAGCCGCTTCACGTGCTCGCGGGCCTGCTCGGACTGGCGCCGCTGGTCGGCGATGTCCGAGCGCTGGGTGACCCACTGGCGCATGGGGTAGGCGAGGGCGACGACCAGGGAGCAGACGACCAGCGCGAGGAGCGCGGCGCGGCCGGTGAGCCGGCTGCGGCGGGGCGGCCTGGCGCGGTACGCCCGGCCGCCGCGGGCCGCCGGGCGCTGCGCGAGCACCGTTCCGAGAGCCTTGAGCCTGGTTGCGGTGGAGGAGCGTTCCGCCGCCACATCGCCTCCCCGTGGGGTCTCCTGGCGCCCGCAGCCTCGCTACGAACGTACGTCCCCGGCCACGGTACGGGACCGTGGCCGGGGACGTAGTGAGGCTGCTGTCTGTCCCGGGGGGATTTTCAGCCCTTGGGGATCGCTCAGCCCTTGGGGGTCGCTCAGCCCTTGAAGCGCGGGAACGCGCTGCGGCCGGCGTACACCGCGGCGTCGTCGAGGATCTCCTCGATGCGCAGCAGCTGGTTGTACTTGGCGACGCGCTCGGAGCGGGCCGGGGCACCGGTCTTGATCTGGCCGCAGTTGGTGGCGACGGCCAGGTCGGCGATGGTGACGTCCTCGGTCTCGCCGGAGCGGTGGGACATCATGCACTTGAAGCCGTTGCGCTGGGCCAGCTCGACGGCGTCGAGGGTCTCGGTCAGCGAGCCGATCTGGTTGACCTTGACCAGCAGGGCGTTGGCGGCGCCCTCCTCGATGCCGCGGCCGAGGCGCTCGGGGTTGGTGACGAAGAGGTCGTCGCCGACGATCTGCACCTGGTCGCCGAGGCGCTCGGTGAGGATCTTCCAGCCGTCCCAGTCGTCCTCGAACAGCGGGTCCTCGATGGAGACCAGCGGGTACGCGGCGACGAGCTCGGCGTAGTAGTCCGTCATCTCGGCGGCCGAGCGGGACTTGCCCTCGAAGTTGTACGAGCCGTCCTTGTAGAACTCGGAGGCGGCGACGTCCAGGGCGAGCGCGATGTCCTGGCCGGGGGTGTAACCGGCCTGCTTGATGGCCTCGAGGATGAGGTCGAGGGCCTCGCGGTTGGAGCCCAGGTTGGGGGCGAAGCCGCCCTCGTCGCCGAGACCGGTGGACAGGCCCTTGGTCTTCAGGACGGACTTGAGGGTGTGGTAGACCTCGGCGCCCCAGCGCAGGGCCTCGGAGAAGGACTCCGCGCCGATCGGCGCGATCATGAACTCCTGGATGTCGACGTTGGAGTCGGCGTGCGACCCACCGTTGAGGATGTTCATCATCGGAACGGGCAGCAGGTGCGCGTTCGGGCCGCCCAGGTAGCGGAAGAGCGGGAGGTCGCTGGCCTCGGACGCGGCGTGCGCGACGGCGAGGGAGACGCCCAGGATGGCGTTGGCGCCGAGCGAGCCCTTGTTGTCGGTGGCGTCCAGGTCGAACATCGCCTGGTCGATCAGGCGCTGCTCGGTGGCGTCGTAGCCGACGAGCTCCGGGCCGATCTGCTCGATGACGGCGAGGACGGCCTTCTCGACGCCCTTGCCGAGGTAACGGTTCTTGTCACCGTCACGCAGCTCGATGGCTTCGAAGGCACCGGTGGAGGCGCCGGACGGCACGGCGGCACGGCCCGTGGAGCCGTCGTCGAGGCCGACCTCGACCTCGACCGTGGGGTTGCCTCGCGAGTCGAGGATCTCGCGAGCTACGACGACGTCGATGGACGGCACGAGGGTCTCCTTCGTGGGTGTCTGGAGTTCTGCAGCACGAGCCTAACGGGCGCCGGAGGCTGCGCCTGCCCACGGACCGCCTCCCGGGCCGAAAAACCGCACAAATGCCGAGATCACCGGACGAATGACCGGGGTGTTCGCTGAGCGGGAACGGGTCCGGGCCGGCGCCGGGGGCCGGCGGGAGGGCCCGGGAACGGCGGAGCCCCGCCCCGGCACGCCTCGGGGAGAGGCGTGCCGGGGCGGGGCCGTCCCGCTGTGGGCCCGTCATGGGCGAGGGGGGCGCGGTGCTCCACCGCGCCCGCCGGATCAGCTGAGGTGCAGCATCTGACCGGGGAAGATCAGGTCGGCGTTCTCGACGACGTCCTTGTTGAGGTCGTGCAGCTTCTCCCAGCCGCCCTGGACCTTCTTGGCGTCGGCGATCTTGCCGAGGGTGTCGCCGGCCTTGACCTCGTACTCGCCGTCGCCCTTCTTGAAGGACTGCGGGGCGGCGTGCTTGGGCGCGGCCTGCTTCGGGGCCGGGGCCTCCTCGGCCTGCTCGGCCTTCGGCTGCGGGGCGGCGTGCTTGGGCGCGGCCTGCTTCGGCGCGGCCTGGCGCTCGCTGCGGTCGGCGTGGGACTTCGTCGACGTGGTGCCGCGGTCGGCCTTCTTGGCCACCGAACCGGAACCGGAGGTGTCGACGTTGGCCTTCGGGCCGCCGGCGCTCAGGCCGGTACCGGGAGCGCAGCTCCAGGCACCCGGGCCCTGCATGGCGAGCAGCTTCTCGGCGACGGCGATCTGCTGGCTCTTGGAAGCCTGGTGCGGGTACGCGGCGTACTTGCCGCCACCCGCGGCGTCCCAGGAGCTCTTGGAGAACTGCAGGCCGCCGTAGTAGCCGTTGCCGCTGTTGATGGACCAGTTACCCGTGGACTCGCACTGGGCGACCTTGTCCCAGGTGGAGACGGAAGCGGCGTTCGCGGAGGTGGCGATCATCAGCGGAGCGGCGACGGCCGCGCCGGTGACACCGGCGAGCGTGACGATACGGACGGCCTTGGACGGACGGCGGTGCTTGCCCTTGGACATGAGTCGTTTCCTCACCGACGCCTACGAGGTGAGCTGTCGGGTTCGGGCTGTGAGTTCGCCCGGCCTCGTGTGCGAGCACACTCGGCTTCACCCCAAGCCGCTCCGGTTCCCGCCGGTCACCGACCGACGGCCCATCACGGCGCCTACCTTGGTTCCCCCGCTCCTGCCTACGGCGCTTAACGCGACGACTCCGCCGGTCGTCGGCAGGATTCGGCGTGACGACCGTGGTGCCCGCGGTGGCGAGCGGTCTCGACGGTAAACACAGTCGGCCCGAGGGTTCAAACCCCTCTTTCCGGCCACAGTTGCCCCGCGTTACCCCGAGGAACCGATCATTTCCGCAGGTGGGAGCGGGTGTCGAAACTTTGGGAAGGGGCCGTTCCAGCAAAAGTCAACGAGACCCATGTCTCACTTTCGACTGGAACGGACATTCCCCCCGAACTCTCGCACTATTTACCGATCTCAAGCTTCTGACCTGGATGGATCAAATCCGGATCGCTTCCGACAGCTTTCTCGTTGCGCTCGTACAGAGACTGCCAACCGCCCGTAACGGAGTGCTTTTCCGCGATGACTGACAGATTGTCACCATCTCGCACGGTGTAGTCCCCGGTGGCCGGTACGCCCGGACGGGCGTCCGCGCCGCCGCGCGAGGGCCGCCCGTCGTCCGAACGCGGGGGCTGCGCACGGTGCTTGCCGGTGCCGTCCGTGCCGGTGGCGGGGTCGCCGGGGGCGTCCGGGCCGGGCGTGCCGGAGGGAATCCCGGAGGGTGCGTCGGCGGACGGGGCGGGGGCGGTGGGGATCTCGGTGGGGTCGTCGGCCGGACCGCCCTTGCGGTGCCGCCCGTCCTGCTCCCCGGCCGCGGGGGCCGACGGCGTGCTCTCCGGCGTGCCGGGCCGGTGCTCCGACGGGGACGGGGAGACCGGGGCCGACGGCCCGCCCGGGGTCGCGGAGGGCTCCGCGGACGGCACCGCGGGCGAGGAGGGCGCCGAAGGCGAGGCCGAGGGCGGTGCGGACGGGGTGGCCGGTGAGGAGGGTGCGGCCGGAGAGGAAGGTGAAGCAGGCGACGAGGGCTCGGGTTCCGGCGTGCGCGGGGTGGTCGCCGACGGCTTGGGGTCCACGGTGCTGCCCGGGTTCACCTCCGGTGCCTTGCCGCCCTTGTCGAGGCCCGAAGTCGCCGCGCAGCCCTGCCAGGCGCCGGTTCCGCTGCTGCCGAGGATCTTCTCGGCGACGGCGATCTGCTGCGAGCGGCTGGCCAGATCGGGGCGCGGGGCGTACGCCCGGCCGCCGTTCTGCTCCCAGAGCTCCTGGGTGAGCTGCAGCCCGCCGTAGGAGCCGTTGCCCTTGTTGGCGCTCCACAGGCCCCCGCTCTCGCACTGGGCGACGCGGTCCCACGTGGGGGCGTCCGCGGCACTCGCCCCGGTGGCGGCCAGCAGCGGCATGGCCAGGGCGGATCCCGTCACCCCCGCCGCGACCACGATGGCGGGTACCTGGCGGGGTCTGCGATGTCGACCGTTCCCGGAGCGCATGTGAGGGCCTCTCATGTGGCGGCGAATATGGTCGTCGAACATAGCGACGGGCCCCGGGAGTCACAAGCTGATGTAGCGGAGGTCACGCGAAGGTCACGTGAGTTGACCTAGGGTCATTTGGTACAGGCCGTGAACTCCACCGGCAGGGTCCGCAGTCCGCGCATGATGAGCCCGCCGCGCCAGCGCAGCTCCTCCGGATCGGCGGCCAGCCGCAGATCGGGCAGGCGGCGCAGCAGGGTCGCGAGCGCGGTCTGCCCCTCCAGGCGGGCGAGCGGCGCGCCCAGGCAGTAGTGGATGCCGTGCCCGTAGCCGAGGTGCTGATTGTCACTGCGGGCGAGGTCCAGGGTGTCCGGTTCCGTGAACCTTTCCGGGTCGCGGTCGGCTGCCGCGAGGACGACGAGCACGGGGTCGCCCTCGGCGATGCGCTGCCCGCCCAGGGTCAGGTCCTGGGTGGCGAAGCGCCAGGTCGCCATCTCCACGGGGCCGTCGTAGCGGAGCAGTTCCTCGACGCCCGTGGCGAGGAGGCCCTCGTCGCCCTCGGCGAGGGCGCGCTGCAGGCGCTCGCGCTGCCCGGGGTTGCGCAGCAGCGCGTAGGTGCCGTTGCCGATGAGGTTGACGGTCGTCTCGAAGCCGGCGAAGAGCAGGATGAAGGCCATGGCGGCGGCCTCGTTCTCGGTGAGGTGCTCGCCGTGGTCGCTGGCCCGGATGAGGCCGGAGATGAGGTCCTCGCCGGGGTTCTCCCGCTTTCGGTGGATCAGTTCCGCCAGGTACGTCCGCATCTTCTTCACCGCCCGGGCGACCCCGCCGCGGGGGCCGCCGCCGTGGCGGATCATCATGCCCGCCCAGTCGCGGAAGTCGTCCTGGTCCTCGGGCGGTACGCCGAGCAGGTCGCAGATGGCGTAGATGGGGAGGGGGAAGGCGAAGTCGTGGATGAGGTCCGCCTCCCCCTTCGCGCAGAAGTCGTCGATGAGCTGGTCGGTCAGCTCCTGCACGCGGGGCGCGAACTCGGCGACGCGCCGGGGGGTGAACGCCTTGGAGACCAGGCGCCGCAGCCGGGTGTGGTCCGGCGGGTCGATGTTCAGCAGGTGCGTCATCAGGTTGGCGCTGCGCTCGCCGGGGATGCCGACCTTGCCCTTGCCGTGAGCGGACTCGGAGTGGTGCCCGGGGTTCTTCGAGAGCCGCTGGTCGGCGAGGGCCTGGCGGGCGTCGGCGTACCGGGTGACCAGCCACGCCTCGACCCCGCTGGGCAGCGCCGTGCGGTGCACAGGAGCGTGCTCGCGCAGCCAGGCGTACGCCGGGTAGGGGTCGGCGGCGAATTCCCAGGTGAACAGGGCCGGGGCGGGCGAGGCGTTCTTGTCGTGCACGGCTCGACGCTACTAGGGCCTCCGGCGGGGCCCGGGGGCGCTCCACCGCTGCGCGGCGGTGTCCTGCCGGACGGGCTGCTGTGCCCTGTCCTCAAACGCCGGACGGGCTGATGTGCTGTGTCCTCAAACGCCGGACGGGCTTTCCAGCCCGTCCGGCGGGGGTGGGCGCGCCCCCACGGCGCGCACCGCC